>DUCI01000072.1:9742-17539 GCA_012959905.1 Methylococcaceae bacterium
AGTAACGAAGCTACTACCCCCGAGAACTTTATTCATCATAAAATCACCCATGATATTAATCAAGGCCTCAATAACAGTAATGTTATTACCCGCTTCCCGCCCGAACCTAATGGGTATCTCCATATAGGCCATGCCAAATCAATCTGCCTAAATTTCGGCACGGCCATTAAATTTAATGGCCACTGTAATTTACGCTTTGATGACACTAACCCAGAAAAAGAAAGTGTTGAATTTATGAACGCTATTGCTGAAGATGTGAAATGGCTCGGCTATTCATGCCATGAAGTCAATTACGCTTCTGATTATTTTGAACAACTATACAACTTTGGCGTACAACTGATTCAAAAAGGTTCTGCCTATGTAGACAGTCTCAGCGCCGAAGAAATTAGACAATTCCGAGGCACACTAACAGAGCCCGGCGTTGAAAGCCCTGACCGTAGCCGCTCTATAGATGAAAATATAACGCTGTTTGAACAAATGAAAAACGGTGAATTTGCAGATGGCAGTTATATTCTACGTGCCAAAATAGACATGAATTCTCCTAATTTAAATATGCGAGACCCTGCACTCTATCGTATTCGTAGAGCACATCATCCGCGTACTGGAGATAATTGGTGCCTATACCCTATGTACGATTTTACCCATTGTATTTCTGATGGTATTGAAAATATAACCCACTCATTATGTACCCTTGAATTTGAAGATCACCGGCCGTTGTATGATTGGGTGCTTACTCAATTAGAATTCCAAAACCACCCCCAACAAATAGAATTCGCACGACTTTCATTGGAATACACCATTGTGAGTAAACGCAAACTCAATCTATTAGTGGAACAAGGCCATGTTACGGGTTGGGATGACCCGAGGATGCCTACGCTTGCTGGATTACGACGCGCGGGCTTTACCCCAAAATCTATTCGAGACTTCTGTGACCGTATTGGTGTGACTAAAAAAGATTCTTGGATCGAAATGGGTGTTTTAGAACACGCCATTAGAGAAGACCTTAACGCCCATGCAACCCGAAGAATGGCGGTCTTAAACCCAATACGCGTGGTATTAGAAAACTATCCTGACGATCATTGTGAATATTTAACTGCCAGCAATCACCCTCAAAATGACCAGTTGGGTAGTCGCACACTTCCTTTTGACAAAACCATTCTTATCGAACAAGAAGATTTTGCTGAAATCCCTCCGGCTAAATTTAAACGACTCATACTCAATGGCGAGGTACGACTCCGCAACGCCTATGTGATTAAATGCCACGATATTATTAAAAATAATCAAGGCGATATTATTGAATTAAGATGTACCTATGATCCGAATACACTCGGTAAAAAACCAGAAGGCCGTAAGGTGAAAGGTGTTATTCACTGGGTTAGCGAAAAACATTCACGCACTGCAGAAATACGTTTATATGATCGCTTATTCAACGTCCCACAGCCTGAATCAGAAGATGATTTTACTACCGCTTTAAACCCTAATTCACTTCAGGTCATTACGGGTGCAAAAGTTGAAAATTCTTTATCAGACCCTTCCGCCGATGAACAATACCAATTTGAACGAATAGGGTATTTCTGTGTAGACTCAAAAGACAGTCAACCGAATCAACTGGTCTTCAATAGAACCGTTACCCTAAGAGACACTTGGACGTCATAAACGCTTTATTTTAGGCAAAAAAAAGGCTGATAGTGCATCAGCCTTTTTCAATAACTCAATGTAAAAAACTTACAAAGAATTAACCGCGTTCAGATCAGCGAAAGCTTGCTCTAAACGTGTCGCCATACCCACTTCTCCAGCACGTTGCCATGCTCTTGGGTCATAGTATTTCTTGTTCGGACTATCGTCACCATCTGGATTACCAATTTGGCCTTGTAAGTAACCTTCATTTGTTTGGTAATAATCTTTAATACCTTCCCAAGTAGCCCACTGCGTATCAGTATCGATATTCATTTTAATGACACCGTAACCAATAGACTCTGAGATTTCTTCTTGTGAAGAGCCCGATCCACCATGGAAAACAAAATCAAGTGTATTTGAAGGAACGCCGAATTTCTCAGACACAAATGCTTGAGAATTTGACAAAATTGTTGGTGTTAATTTAACGTTACCTGGCTTATAAACACCGTGAACATTACCGAATGAAGCAGCAATAGTAAAGCGATGGCTAATTTTGCTTAGAAGCTCATAAGAGTAAGCAACATCTTCAGGTTGTGTGTATAACAATGAAGAATCCATATCGCTGTTGTCAACACCGTCTTCTTCACCACCCGTACAACCTAATTCAATTTCAAGCGTCATGTCCATTTTTGACATGCGTTCTAAATATTCTGCACAAGTACCAATATTCTCTTCAAGACTTTCTTCTGAAAGATCTAACATATGAGAACTAAAAAGTGGTTTTCCTGTGGCTTCAAAATTAGCTTCACCTGCATCTAATAAACCATCAATCCAAGGTAATAATTTCTTAGCCGCATGATCGGTATGTAAAATAACCGGCACACCATAATGTTCAGCAACATTATGGACATGTTTAGCACCTGAAATAGCACCGAGAATAGCCAACTGGTGTCCGTCTATTTTTAAACCTTTACCGGCAAGGAACTGCGCACCACCAAAAGAAAACTGAATAATAACAGGCGACTTCACCTTAGCAGCTGCTTCTAATGTTGCATTAATTGAGCCTGTGCTAATTGTATTAACAGCAGGTAGAGCCATTTTATTGGCCTTACAATAATCGAATACTTTTTGTACATCATCACCGGTAACAACACCTGGGTTGACGATATCTAATATTGAATTTGACATTTAAAATCCTATCTATTGTTCTAACCCCTAAACAAAATTATCAGGGGGCTTAATAAAAAAAGAATCCGTTGAAAATGCAACAGATTCTTAATTGAATACTGAAATCAATTAACCTTCTAAAGTACTTAAACGGTCAGCTAATAACGTTTCTAATGCTTCTAATGCCGCCGTAAAACCAGCAATACCTTCTGACAATTTATCAGTAGCCATTCTGTTTTCAGCATGCATTGCATCAAAGACTTCCTTATCAACAGCAATTCTTTCGATATTAGCATTCAGTGCATCAGCGGCATTCAACTTCTGCGGCAATTCACCTTCAGTTGCTGCCAATTGGTTAATTAACGCTGGAGAGATCGTTAACAAATCAACACCTGCTAGCTCAGTGATTTCACCTAGATTTCTGAAACTTGCACCCATAACCTCAGTTTTATAGCCGTAACGTTTATAGTAGTTATAAACATCGGTTACAGAAACAACACCTGGATCTTCTGCTGCAGGGTATGAATCACGACCGCTATCTTTCTTATACCAATCTAAAATACGACCCACAAAAGGTGAGATCAGCGTAATATCGTTGTCGCCACAAGCAATCGCTTGGTGTAGTCCAAATAATAAAGTTAAATTACAACTAATTCCTTCCGCTTCTAATACTGCAGCAGCTTGTATTCCTTCCCAAGTTGAGGCAATTTTAATTAAAATACGATCACGCGAGATACCCGCTGCTTCATACTGAGCAATAATTTCACGCCCTTTAGCAATAGTCGACTCTGTGTCATAAGATAATCGCGCATCTACTTCAGTTGAAACACGACCCGGAACAAGTTCTAAAATCTTAAGACCAAATGAAACCGCTAAACGATCAAAAGCAAGGGTTACTACCTCTGCTGCTGACGCTTTAGCGCCTAATGTTTCTCGTGCACCTGTCAATGTTTCATCAACAATTCCTTGATATTCAGGCATCTTTGCTGCTGCCGTAATTAACGAAGGATTAGTTGTTGCATCTTGCGGCTTACACTCTTCTATAGCTTTAAGGTCGCCAGTGTCAGCAACAACTACGGTCATTTCTCTAAGTTGCTCTAATAAATTCATTGATATACCTACTTATTTAAAATAATTAATAATCTAAAAAAATTGTATTACTTAAGGTGCCAAGGTCAAAACAAAAGACGTCTGCCTCTCATCAGACTCTTTAATTCATAAAATAATCCCTAGAAATGCAAAAAGAATCGAGTGTAAAAACACTCGATTCTTTAGCAAACAGGAAGGTTAAACCCTAAGGATTAGAGTAAAAGTTGACCTTAAATAACTTAAAACAGCTTTTTCTAACTGTTTAAATAACGATCAACACCTGTTTGAGCTGCACCAGCACCACCACCTTGTGCTTCTAAATAACGATCAACTCCTGTGCTACCACCCGTTGCTTTAGCTGAACCGCCACTCGAACGACCTTTTACTAAAAAGAAAACACCACCCGCAATAGCCAGTAGCAGACCTAGCTCAACAACACCTGAACCACCGTCTTCTTTAACGGCTTCAGGCGCTGCTTTAGCAACAACTTTAGGCTTAGCAACAGCAGATTTATCTTGATAAACAATAATCGGTTTAAAGTTATATGCTGGATACTCTTCTGCACCCACGATAGGGCTTGTAATGAGTAATGCAGTGATTAAACCAGTTGCTAATTTTAATTTTTTCATTTTACCTTCCTATTTATTTAAGCAAATAACTAAAGTGAAGATTCTACACGATTCACAACATTTTCAACAGTAAAACCAAAGTGTTTCATGACATCGCCACCGGGTGCAGATTCACCGAAAGTATCAATACCCACAACGTCACCTTCTAGGCCAACATATTTACGCCAAAAATCAGAAACACCTGCTTCAACGGCAATACGCTTAACACCTGGCGTTAAGATACTGTCTTTATAAGCTTGGTCTTGACGATCAAATACATTGGTTGACGGCATAGATACAACGCGTACATGCGTACCTTTAGCGGCTAGCTCTGCTTGAGCCTTGATCGCTAAATTGACCTCAGAACCTGTTGCAATAATAATTGCTGCTGCTGAACCTACCGCTTCAGAAACAACATAAGCGCCTTTGCGAATAGCTGCAATTTGATCATCTGTACGCGCAATAAAAGGAAGCCCTTGACGACTCAATACTAGACTCGTTGGTCCGTCCATACGCTCTACGGCCATGACCCATGACACTGCAGTTTCTGTACTGTCTGCAGGACGCCATACATCCATATTGGGAACATAACGCATTGCTGACGTGTTTTCAATCGGTTGATGCGTCGGACCGTCTTCACCTTGACCAATGGAGTCATGTGTTAATACAGCAATAGTACGAATCCCCATCAAGGCAGACATACGGAAAGCACTTTTAGCGTAATCAGAGAACATATGAAATGTTCCACCGAAAGGCAATAATCCACCATGAAGGGCCATACCATTCATAATTGCATACATACCAAACTCACGCACACCATAAGAAATGTAATTACCCATTTCATTACCGCTGACGTGTTTAAAATCGGCACAACTGGTTAAGTTTGAGCCGGTCAAATCTGCTGACCCACCTAAGAATTCAGGTAATGTTGATGCTAAACCAGCAATTGTTTTCTGAGAGGCTTGACGGCTCGCTAAATTCTCTTGTTTAGAATTTGTTTCTGCTATCAATGCATCGGATGCTTCTTTCCAGTTCGCAGGTAAATCACCCGCCATTCGACGTGTAAATTCAGCGGCTTCTGCAGGATATTCTGCTGCGTATGCTGCAAATTTATCGTTCCATGTGTCTTCTACCCGGGCGCCTTTTGCTTTCGCATCCCAACCGGCATAAACGTCGTCAGGGATTTCAAAAGGTGCATAATCCCAGCCAAGTTCTTTACGCGTTAATGCAACTTCTTCATCACCCAGTGCGGCGCCATGACAACCATGCGTACCACTTTTATTCGGTGAACCATAACCAATAATCGTTTTACAACAGATTATTGAAGGTTTATCCGTAACTAATTTTGCTTCAGTGATCGCAGCAGAAATGGCATCAGCATCATGTCCATCTACAGACACAACATGCCAATTGTAAGCTTCAAAACGCTTTACAGTGTCATCGGTATACCAACCATCAATATGCCCATCAATAGAAATATTGTTGTCGTCCCAAAATGCAATCAGATTCCCTAATCCCCAAGTGCCTGCAAGTGCACAAGCCTCATGGGAAATACCTTCCATTAAACAACCGTCTCCCAAGAACACATAAGTGTTGTGGTCTACAATTTTATGTCCTGGTTTATTGAACTGATCTGCCATCAACTTTTCAGCCATAGCAAAACCAACACCATTGGTGATTCCTTGTCCTAAGGGTCCCGTTGTTGTTTCAATACCGGGTGCAAAGCCATATTCTGGATGGCCAGCACATTTCGAATGTAGCTGACGGAATGAAGCCAACTGCTCCATAGGCAACTCGTAACCTGACAAATGAAGTAATGAATAAAGCAACATTGAGCCGTGTCCATTTGACAAGACAAAACGATCACGATCTGCCCATTCAGCATTCGTTGGGTTATGTTTTAAATGATCATTCCATAATACTTCAGCAATATCTGCCATACCCATGGGCGCACCCGGATGACCTGATTTAGCTTTTTGCACGGCATCCATGCTTAGTGCTCTTATGGCGTTCGCTAGTTTTCTACGCGAAGACATATAATTCTCCTGATAATATTTATATTCTATGCCTCAAAAAAGGCATAAGTGATTCTTTAAATGATATTAAAAATGAAAAAAAACTGACAAGCAAAATCGGCTCACGCCTTAAAGCGTGAGCCGACTTGATTTTTGTTATTCCATATTAGCGTGTATTGCCCGCATACCTTCTTCAGTGAGATTTTTCTCATGAATAATGTATGAAACTACTGCTTCTAAAAATATCAACGTCGATAACTCAAAAACCGATCCCATTGGCATTCCATATACTTTCTCATACATATCAGGACGACCAATATTAAATACTGAGTCAACCATATTACCGATGGTTGATTCTGATTTAGATGATATTAGAATAGCTTTGGCACCAACATCTTTAGCTTTCTGCGTAAACGCTGCTAATTGTTGCGTTTCACCGGAACCTGAGATAACGATAAGTAAGTCACCTTCTTTAATACTCGGTGTCACGGTTTCGCCAACTAAATTTACTGTATAACCAGAATGCATTAAACGCATTGCAAAATTCTTACAAACCAGCGCAGAACGACCTGCCCCGGCTAGAAAAATCCCATTAGCTTCATCAACAAGTTCTGTTAACTGACTGTCATAGTCATGCTCAGTCGCAGCTAATATGCTTGAAATCTTCTCAATAATTAACTGTTGATGCATATTATGCGCCTGCTGTGTCAACAAGTTGACGAATTTCACGAGCTGAATCAGCAGGTGATGGTGCACCATAGATTGCTGCGCCAACTACAACGATATTTGCACCCGCTTGTACAACACTTTGTGCTGTAGACTGGTTAATACCGCCCGCTACTGAAATTCTCACTGATAAACCTAAAGCCGCGATGTCACTCAAATCACCAAAAGGTGTAGCCCCTGCCGCTTGTGCGTCAAGACCGGTATGAATACCAATGATTTGTGCGCCTATATCAGCTGCTGCACGTGCACATTCAATCTTGTCAGGAACGTTAATTAAATCAACTTGTGCTTCTGCACCGTGCTCGTTTGCTGCTTTAACAACACCCGCAATAGTTGGAAGACCCGATACACCTAATACAGTACAGATGTCTGCACCTGCTGCATAAAAAGGTGCCGATTCATATTCACCCGCATCCATAGTCTTTAAATCAACTAACAATAATTTGTCAGGATGACTTTGTCTTAATGCTGCAACTAAGTTAACACCATTGTGTTTAATACACGGCGTACCAATTTCAATAATGTCAATGTAAGGGGCAACTTGGTCAGCAAGAGCCATACTTGCATCAAAATCT
>DUCI01000073.1 GCA_012959905.1 Methylococcaceae bacterium
TTGTTTTTCGTTATGCTTTATAATAGCAGATTATATAATGGCAAATAATATTCAAAATGACAGATCAAGATACCTTGCGGCGATTTCTTTTTGAGCACGCTGGTGTGCGCGGCGAATGGCTTAAATTGACCGATAGTTGGCGAGCGCTAAGCGATAATCATGATTATCCACCGGTGGTTAAAGAACAATTGGGGCATGCGGTGGGGGCAGCAACGATGTTAGCGGCGACCATTAAATTTAACGGTGCATTGGTTTTGCAAGCCCAAGGCGAGGGGCCGCTTAAAACCGTTGTGGCACAATGTACGCACGATCGCTGTATTCGGGGCTTGGCGCGGCACCGAGGCGCCGTTGTGGGTGACCGATTAGCTGAACTTTATGGCGCCGGTCAACTGGTGCTAACCATTGAGACCGAACGAAAGCAGCCTTATCAGGGAATTGTGAGTCTAGACGGTGATAATTTAGCGCAGGCTTTGGAGAACTATTATCAGCAATCTGAGCAGTTACCGACTCGGTTGTGGTTGTTTGCCAATGAAACAACAGTCAGCGGTCTATTTTTACAAGCACTACCGGAGTCCTCGGGTTTTGGTTCTGATTGGGAGCGTATTGTGATGTTAGCCGATACCATTACCGCTCAGGAATTGTTGGATTTACCCTGTGAGGCGATGTTGCATCGATTATTCCATGAGGAATCACTACGGTTATTTGAGCCTGAGCCGGTACAGTTTAAATGCAGTTGCTCGAATGGGAAAATTGAGCGAACCTTAAAAAGTTTAGGGCGCACGGCGTTAGAAGAAGTTTTAGAAGAGCGTGAGGATATTACTGTTGATTGTGAGTTTTGTAATCAGCAATACCGTTTTGACCGGGTTGATGTCGAACGTCTCTTAGTCGCCGAGACTGATCTTGGCACTTCAAAAATAAGCCACTGATGGGTAGGCGCTTACTACGATTGACGTTCAGAAGTCTGTGGGTTGCCGTGTTGCTCAGTAGTTTGACGGGTTGTGTGTGGTGGCGGTTGTACCAAGTGTATGACCAGATGGCAGAGTTTGATGCGCACTTTTCTGTACAGCACGATAAATCATTTACCTTATTATTTAAAGACCCTGTGGTTTACAGTGAAGACTTTGTTTATTTAGCCAAATTACAACCGACTCAGAAGGCGGTCTATCCAGGCGTTCATCGTTGGGATTATTTTTTCCAAAAAGTCGATCAAAATAATCAGCCCGTCAACCCGGCGATTGGTTTTACCTGGAGTTTATTTTTTAATGCTGAAAACCGCCTTGAAGCGGCAGAATTATCGCCGATTTTCTTAAAAATAGTGCCGCCAGCCTTTCTGGAGGCTTCGATTCGTTCGATTGCTGGAGCGGCCATTAATGCAACGGAGCGGCAATTAAAGGCGGATGTTTCTAAACTGGCTAAGATCACGGTGCCGTTGCCGACCAAGAACAGTATTTTAGCGGTATTGGGTGGCCCCATTAACCGTGAAAAAGTACCTGCGGGAGAGTTGTTAAGTTTCAGGTTTTTATTAGTCAGTCCCGATATTGAACCGGGCTATGAATCACGGGCAATTTCCACGGTCAAATTAACGTTTGACGCTAAAACCGAACGGTTAATAAAAATGTCGGGACGTTATGCCGGCCTTAAAGTGGCTATTAATTATCAGAACTTAATCGCCTTGTAAATTTATGTCCCACATTGTTGAACGAAAAGTCATTATCGAGATCGCACAAAAGGCCGGCGCTATAACGTTGGCATGGTATCAAAAAGAAGTTTCAGTCGCGTACAAGGCGGACCAGTCGCCGGTGACTGCAGCAGATTTGGCGGCCAATCAGTTTATTTGTCAGGCGCTTGGCGAGGCGTATCCTGATATCCCCCTGTTATCGGAAGAAAACAAAACCATACCCTATAGCGAGCGCCGCGATTGGCAAACCTTTTTTTTGATTGATCCGATTGATGGCACTAAGGCGTTTATTAATCACAGTGATCAATTTACCGTTAATATCGCTTTGATTCAGCATGGTGTGCCGGTACTCGGTGTGGTTTATGCGCCGGCGCTTAAAGACATGTACTCTGGCTGTCAGGGACAAGGAGCTTTTAAAAATGATCGGCGACTGCCGTTCAAGAAAAATGCTAATCCTGAACAGTCCTTAACGGTCGTGGCCAGTAAACACCACTTATCGGTCGAAACCGAGCACTTTATACAAAGTCTGATGGACGGCACTGAAAAGGTCACGTTGAAGGCGATAGGCAGTTCCTTGAAGTTATGTTTAGTGGCAACGGGTGAGGCGGATCTGTACCCACGTTTGGGTCCAACGATGGAGTGGGATACCGCTGCTGCACATGCCGTGGTATTGGCGGCGGGTAAGCAGGTCCTGCAATACGGAACCGATGAGCCGTTAGTCTATAATAAGGCTGATTTATTAAATCCTTGGTTTATGGTGCAATAACCGATCCAATGTTTCTTGAGCTCGATCTATTTCAGCAGAGTGTGCAGCAGTAGCTTTCTGGGAGTGGGTTATATTTTCCCGTATAATAACTGTTTTTTTTTGCATCGTAATTTTTAAAATGTTGAGAGTTCTTTTTATTGTCGGTCTTTTTATTACAGTGGGGACTATTCGCGCAGAAGGTGTCGAGCGTCTTGCCGTGATGAAGGTGACGGCCTCACCGATTTTATCACATGGGATTGATGTCAATAAGATGCCTGCGCATATCCAGTCGGTTACAGCCGAACAGTTAGAGGCTGCTCAGAGTTTGTCTTTGGCTGATTATATGAATCAGCATATGGGCAGTGTATTTGTTAATGAAACGCAAAATAACCCTTTACAGCCGGATGTTTATTATCGTGGATTCTCTGCCTCGCCATTATTGGGGTTACCACAGGGATTGTCTGTTTACTTAAACGGTGTTCGTT
>DUCI01000074.1:0-4629 GCA_012959905.1 Methylococcaceae bacterium
CCCCAACCGAACGCGTATGAATCACTTTGCCATAGTTATCTGAACTCGGTCTCACATCAACCGTCACTAATTTATCCTGTTCATCACCAACCCCTTTAACCCCTAGGGTCCATACATAAACAAAATCTTCTTGTCCTGAAATCTTTGCCATATACGGTGACTGACAGGTTTCATCCGCCTGGGTCACGCTGGGTAACACCCCTAATAACAAAAAAATGCTAATACTGGCTGAAAATACACCCAACCTTCTCATACTATTTTTCTTAGAAAAGACTTTCATCACTGACCTCGCACCTAATTAACTAAAAAACAACGCTTCATTATTCAACACTAATCATTTCAGATCACACCTTAATGGGCTGCCATGTGCTATCACTTCCATGCAGTCTTAAAAATCACGCAAACCCAATTGCTCTCAACAACAATATTGCCAGAATAGAACCAATCAAGTAAGGTCTAAATAAACCAATTTAGTGCTATTTACGCCAAACAGCTGAGTTTATTATGTCATCGCTATCAATCTCCATTCTCGCTCTGGAAGAAACCATGGTCTATACCTTAGCCGGACCCCATGATATTTTTTCTTCCATCCACTTTTTCAATAAATCATCCCAAGTCAATAAGCATCACTTTACCAGTTCAACCCATATTGTTGGTCCTAAAAAAGGATTAATCACTTGTTATAACGGCTTAGCGATAAACTGCCAGAAAAATCTTGAGGAGGTTGTTCATACCGATTTAATTATTATTCCTTCCTTAGAATTACCCGATGAACCGATACTCCACAAATACCCTGAACTCAAAAATTGGCTTATAAATCATTACCGTCAGGGCACAACCATTGCCTGCATTTGCCTGGGCTCATTTTTATTAGCTGAAACCGGATTGCTCGACCATAAAATCAGTACAACTCATTGGGCTTTTACACAAAGAATGCAAACCACATTTCCCACCCTTGAAATACATAGCGATAAAATCATTACTGAACAAAACAATTTAATTTGTTCAGGAGGAGCAACATCATGGCAAGACCTGACTTCTTACTTAATAAAAAAATTCACTAACGCAGAAAGAGCCCGTGAAATTAATAACTTTTTCTTATTAAACTCACATGAAGACGGCCAAGCCCCCTTTACAGACCTGTTAAATATTTCTTTTTCTAATGATTTAATTATTCAAAAAACATGCATTTGGATCAAAAACAATCTAAATAGCCCTGACTTGCTCCGTACTTCAGTTCAGTTATCTGCTTTAACAGAACGAACCTACAAACGCCGCTTCAAAAAGGCGACGGGGTTATCTCCCATTGAATATATACAAAATATCCGAATTGAATACGCCAAAAAACAGCTAGAAAACACAAAAAAGAATATCCAAACCATTTCTGAGGAAATCAACTATACCGATGGCAGTTATTTTCGCCGTCTATTCAAACGTAAAACCGGAATGACGGCACAAAATTACCGAAAACGATTTTCAACTCTAAATATAGCTAAAAATTACTTAAAAAAATGAACCGTGTTAATTCTTTTTTGACTATAAAAAAGTATTAATTCTATAATGTCACTATTATTAGAAAATAAACAAAGTATTCATATTTATTTTCAAATAATTACAATGCATTTTATTAAGCACTTTTCAGGACAAACTAACCTTTTTTTTAATTGTCCCCAATAATTTGCAACTATTTTTGATTTTTTACAGAGGTAATTTCGATGGCAACAGGCACAGTAAAGTGGTTTAACGCATCCAAAGGTTTTGGTTTTATTTCTCCAGACGACGGCGGAGAAGATGTATTCGTTCACTTCTCAGCAATTAATGATGATGGCTTTCGTAGCCTTGATGAAGGTCAAAAAGTCAACTTTGAAGTAGAAAATGGCCCTAAAGGACTACAAGCTACTGAAGTTACCGGGCAATAAATAGAATTGATGAAAACAACCTTGAGTGTTCTCAGGGTTGTTTTAACCCCTATCAGTAAGCCGATGCCACCTACAACTACGTAGAATAAGGTCTTTTAAGTGGCTCCGCCACATCCTGTGGCAGAGCGAAGATGTCGCCTTGATGATATACGTTGAGGGCTCATTCCTTTGGCAATTCCTTTTGCTATCTGAAAAAGAAGTCCATCTCTTTTCCCAGCGACGAGGCTATTATCTCCATTATCCTCGAAGGTCACAAGACGGTAAAAACCATCACTTTTTGTAAGTATTCACTTACAATCCAAGCTAAAAAACACAACCCTTGTGCATTCGAGTTTAACCCGCCACAAAGAATTCTTTTTTTTGTTTTATTGGTGAAACTTTTAAGAATCCATAATGTCAACAATTGCAGAAGGTAAAAGCCGTTTAAAGGCTCCCCCTTCAAATAATCACACCTCTTGTTTATCTTAAGAGGTCAGTATGGGTATTTTCGGAGATGGTTATACCGATACTTTTTTCTGCTCCTTTGGCCATTACGACCGAAGGAGCAAACTTTAATCGGTCCAGCCCGAAAGATCTAAGATTTTTCATACCCTTGGCGCTAAATAGGTACTTGGCCCTAATTTCCAGACCGATTTAGAAAATAGCCGCCATCACAAAGACAATCCCGAATACCGCCAATACCGTTACTCCTGCATTGACCCAAAGAATAAGTTTAATCTCTTTAAAACTCGGTGAACGTGACGGTACACTCATGTTGAAGTCCATCGTGTCTTTTTTTTCTTCTGTTTGTTTCATTTGTTATCCAACCTATCTCATCATCTGAAGGCATCTTCCAATACACCCTTTTTACTGAACATAAAAAAACCAGCGGATGCACTGACCTTTAAAGTATCACTAAACCCTAAAAAACGAGCGCAATAGTAATTGTTTACTCACGCTATGTAAAGCCTGTCACTCCGTATAAAAAAACTATTCCCAACTGACCTTCATCACTCAGAGGAAAGGTCTACCCAAGAAAGATAAATCCACTGATTCAGTACCTTTTAACGAAACTTCATAAGAACTAAGACAGTCATAGTCACTAGAGGTGATAGCAATGCTAAAGAATTTTCTACTGTGGTCCTTAATCGGTTTTGCACTAATGTCGGTATTTAATGGTTCTGGTCCCAAAGACCGTAATGATTCAACATTGTCTTATTCACGTTTTATTGAAGCCGTGTCTTATGGGCAGGTTGAATCGGTGACGATCGATGACAATAAGATTGTCGGCAAAATGCTCTCTGGGGAAAAGTTTCGTACGTTTTCGCCCGATGATGCCCATTTGATTGATGACTTGTTAGAGCACGGTGTCGAGATTGAGGCGCAAGCTCCAGAAGAGCAATCAATGTTAATGCAAATCTTTATTTCCTGGTTTCCAATGTTACTGTTGATTGCGGTTTGGATCTTTTTTATGCGTCAAATGCAAGGTGGTGGCGGTGGTGCTGGCGGGGGTCGCGGTGGCGCTATGTCATTTGGCAAAAGCAAAGCTCGGATCTTAGAGCCTGATCAGATTAAGATCACTTTTGATGATGTTGCCGGGGTTGAGGAAGCGAAAGCAGAAGTCGCCGAAATGGTTGATTTTCTGCGTGACCCACCGAAATACCAGAAATTAGGCGGTAGGATTCCTTGCGGTGCTTTACTGGTGGGTCCACCGGGAACCGGTAAGACCTTGTTAGCCCGTGCGATTGCGGGTGAAGCGAAGGTTCCTTTCTTTTTGATTTCCGGTTCAGACTTTGTAGAAATGTTTGTCGGTGTGGGGGCTTCTCGGGTCCGAGATATGTTTGAGCAAGCAAAGAAGAATGCGCCGTGTATTATTTTTATCGATGAGATTGATGCGGTCGGTCGTCAACGGGGTGCGGGCGTAGGGGGCGGTAATGATGAGCGCGAACAAACCTTAAACCAGTTATTGGTTGAAATGGATGGTTTTGACGGGCACGAAGGTATTATTGTGATTGCCGCAACTAACCGTCCGGATGTATTAGATAAAGCCTTATTACGGCCGGGTCGTTTTGACCGTGAAGTCAACGTAGGCTTGCCCGACATCAAGGGTCGTGAACAGATTTTAGAAGTTCATTTACGCAAAGTCCCGAAAGCAGATGATGTGATTGTTAAATACATTGCGCAAGGGACCCCCGGTTTTTCAGGTGCTGAATTGGCTAATCTGATCAATGAGGCTGCTTTGACGGCAGCGCGCACCAATAAGCGCGTAGTGAGCATGGTAGAGCTTGAGAAAGCGAAGGATAAGTTGATTATGGGGGCTGAGAAGCGTTCGATGGTGATGAGTGAAGAGGATAAGCGGATGACGGCTTATCATGAAGCCGGCCATGCGATTGTAGGTCGCCTGTGTCCTGAACATGACCCTGTTTATAAGGTCAGTATTATGCCGCGGGGCCGTGCTTTGGGTGTCACGATGTTTTTACCGGAGAAAGACGCCTACAGTGCCAGTAAGCGCAAATTAGACAGTCAGGTTTCCAGTTTATATGGGGGCCGTATTGCTGAGGAATTGATTTTTGGGGCTGAGTGTGTCACCACAGGAGCTTCCAATGATATTGAGCGGGCTACTCAACTGGCACGGGCCATGGTCACGCAATGGGGTTTGTCTGAGAAACTAGGGCCTTTAGCCTACGGTGAAGAGGAAGGTGAAGTCTTTTTAGGGCGTTCGGTTACGCAG
>DUCI01000074.1:4672-17519 GCA_012959905.1 Methylococcaceae bacterium
GCTGTTATTGATCGTAACTATCAGCGCGCCAAACAAATGCTGCAAGATAATGAAGACATTTTGCATTCCATGGCAGATGCCTTAATGAAGTACGAAACCATTGATAAATACCAGCTTGATGATTTATTAGAGCGTAAAACACCGGTGCGGGAACCGCAAGGCTGGGGCGATGATGCAACCCCACCTAAGGGCGATGTGAAAGCCGATACGGGTGAAGACAGTCAGGATGTGGAGCCACCTGTTGGCGGAGGGGCTGCTGAGCAGAGCTCGTAAGGTATTTTAAGTGGTGAAAAAAAGGGGAGAGTCTCGCGCTGTCCCCTTTTTTTGTAGCTATTTTTTAAGTACGGTTGCGGTAGCCGGCGCGTGTGGTGATGCGGTAATACGAAATAAGGATGTTTTATGGTAAGCAAGAAAAGATATTTTGGTACTGATGGTATTCGCGGTCGGGTCGGTGAGGCACCCATAACGGCAGAATTCATGCTCAAATTAGGGTGGGCCATTGGCAAAGTTTTTTCCGGGCAAGGAAAAAATATGGTTTTGGTGGGTAAGGATACTCGAATATCGGGATATATGTTTGAATCGGCACTGGAGGCGGGGTTGACAGCTGCGGGTGTTGATACGCGCTTAATTGGCCCGATGCCAACACCTGCGATTGCTTATTTGACACGGACATTAAGAGCACAGGCAGGTATTGTTATTAGTGCCTCTCATAACCCCTATTACGATAACGGTATAAAATTATTTTCTACGGAAGGGGTTAAATTAAAAGATGATATTGAGCACAAGATAGAAGCTTTCCTGGATTACCCGATGACGACTGTTGACTCGGCGCAGTTAGGAAAGGCGCGGCGTATCGTTGATGCCCCGGGGCGTTATATTGAGTTTTGTAAAGGCACCATATCCGCGGGTGTTGATTTTAGAGGGATGCGTATTGTTGTGGATTGTGCGCATGGGGCGACTTATCATGTGGCGCCACACGTTCTAAGTGAGGTGGGGGCTGAAGTGATGACCTTAGCCGACAGCCCCGATGGAATTAATATTAACGATGAGTGCGGTGCAACGGCACCTCAAAATTTGAGTGCAAAAGTCTTAGAGTATCGTGCAGATTTTGGTATCGCTTTAGACGGCGATGGCGATCGATTAATTATGGTTGATCATACCGGTGCGATTGTAGACGGTGATGAGTTGTTGTTTATCATTGCGCGGTCACGGCATGAGCAGAAGCAGTTGAAAGGCCCGGTGGTAGGAACGTTGATGACGAATCTTGGCATGGAGCGCGCTTTAGTGGGGCTCGGTATTGACTTCTTAAGGTCTAATGTGGGGGACCGTTACGTTATGGAGCTGTTATCTACGCACGGTGGTATGTTGGGCGGCGAAGGCTCTGGGCACATCATTTGTTTAGATAAAACAACGACGGGTGACGGTGTGATTGCGGCATTGCAGATTTTAGAAGAAATAAAGAGAACCGGTAAAACACTGTATGAATTGAAGCAAGGAATGGAGAAATATCCACAAACTTTAATTAACGTTAAACTTTCAGGTTCAATTGATCTTAATGCGAATGCAGCTATTCAGGAAAAAAAGCAGGCAGTGGAAGCTAAATTAGGGCAAACAGGACGGGTTTTATTGCGAGAATCTGGAACTGAGCCGTTAGTGCGCGTTATGGTGGAAGGTAAAGATGCCGCGGTCGTTTCTGAAAGTGCAAATGCTTTGGCTAATACCATTAAAGAGGCGTTATCTTCTTGATTTGATATATAATAACTGTTAAATTAAGCCGTTTAGCTTTTGGATGGTAAAAATGCGTAAGGCACTGGTTGTTGGAAATTGGAAAATGAATGGGGTTCGTTCGGATGCAACGGATTTGGCAGCGGCGATAAAGACGGGTTTTGAAGACAATGGTGCTGAAATAGCCGTTTGTGTGCCATCAGTTTATTTCAGTGAAATTGGCTCATTATTAGCGGGCACTTCTATTTTGTTAGGCGCTCAGAATGTTGCCGAACATGATTCTGGCGCTTATACCGGCGAGATTTCGGCTAAAATGCTTAATGATTTTAATTGTCATTTTGCTATTGTCGGGCACTCGGAAAGAAGAAGTTATTATAATGACTCTAATGAGTCTGTTGCTCGTCGATATAACCAATCTTTATCTCAAGGCATTACCCCTATTTTATGTGTGGGTGAAACACTTGAACAAAGAGAGAGTAATGAAACATTTACTGTTATTGATCAGCAGTTGGATGCGGTTATTGATTTGGCAGGTATTGAATCTTTTGCAAAAGCCGTTATTGCTTATGAGCCAGTTTGGGCCATTGGAACGGGAAAAGTAGCTACGGATGATCAAGCACAAGAAGTACATGCGTATATCCGCAATAAGTTGGCTCAGTTAGATGCCGGTATTGCTGAAAATATGCAAATTTTATACGGTGGTAGTGTAAAGCCAGGTAATGCAACTGCATTATTTGCAATGCCTGATATTGATGGCGGCCTTATTGGCGGTGCCTCACTTGATGGAGATGCCTTCCTATCGATTTATCAATCAACAAAATAATTTAAAGATTACATTCTTATGGATCAGATATTAATTATCGCGCATGTAGTCATCGGTTTGATGATTATTATTCTAGTGATGTTGCAGCAAGGTAAGGGCGCTGATGCGGGTGCTGCTTTTGGCGGCGGCGGCGGCGGTGCTTCGGGCTCATTGTTCGGTGCCAGTGGCGCAACATCATTTTTATCAAGAACGACAGCTATTTTTGCTGTTGTCTTTTTTTCTACCAGTTTGGCATTAGCTTTTTTAAGTGGTTATAAAGGCGATGTGGCCGATATTATGGATGATATTACGACTTTCAGTGAAGAATCGGAAAGTTTGGATGCTGTCGCAGAACCCGATGCGTTTCTTGAGGATATGCCAGTTATCGTTGATGATGATATGCCTATGGTACTGGATTCGGAAGCAACAAGTGTTGAGATAGATAACAGTAGTGATGCTACAGATGATCTACCTTTTGATGCTAACTAAGTTGGGTTGTACTGTTAGTTAAGTTGTTTTTCTAGGCCGATGTGGTGGAATTGGTAGACACGCTATCTTGAGGGGGTAGTGGCGTAAGCTGTGCCGGTTCAAGTCCGGCCATCGGCACCAAAAAGATAAAAATTCCGGATTTTTGATGGATCCGGAATTTTTTTAATTCGATATAGGACTAAATTAGTACTGTATAAATGAGGTGAGTATGCTTCGATTGAGTAAATTAACTGATTATGCCACGGTATTGTTAGCGTATATGGCTAAAACAAACAGCCATTTACATACGGCTGTGGAATTATCAGAGGCCACAACCATTCATGTGCCAACAGTCAGTAAGGTCTTGAAAGTACTGTCAAAAGCGGGATTAGTATACGCTACGAGAGGCTCTAAAGGAGGCTATCAATTAGCACAGGGACCTGAACAGATAACCGTTGCTAGCATTATTGGTGCACTAGAAGGGCCTGTTGCTATTACGGAATGTAGTTCGCAAACGCATGATTGTGAACAAGCCAGCGCCTGTGAGATTAAAGGCAATTGGGGGGTTGTTAATCGAGCGATTATTAATGTTTTAGAGTCTATAACATTGGCGGATATGATGGTTTCACAACAGCAGTATAGTTCAGAAGAAATTCAAGTTTCGTGGCAAGGTTTAAGCCGTTAGCGGTGGAGAAGAAAATGACGTCAAGTACAAAAGAAATTGAACAATTAATTGGCAAAGAGTATGACAAAGGTTTTGTAACCAACTTAGAGGCAGATACTTTTTTGCCAGGGTTAAATGAAGAGGTCATAGCGGCTCTGTCGGCTAAGAAAAATGAACCTCCTTTTATGTTGGAGTGGCGTTTAAAGGCTTATCGGCATTGGTTGACCATGACGCCTCCTGAGTGGGCTTTTGTTAATTTTAAGCCGATAGATTATCAGCAGATAAGTTATTATTCGGCCCCTAAGCAGAGTGAAAAATTAAAAAGTCTGGATGAAGTTGATCCAGAGTTATTAGATACCTATAAGAAATTAGGCATACCGCTAGAGGAACAAGAACGGCTTTCCGGCGTAGCCGTTGATGCGGTCTTTGATAGCGTTTCTGTTGCGACAACGTTTAAGGGAAAGTTAAAAGAAGTTGGTGTTATTTTTTGCCCGATCTCCGAAGCAATTCAAGAATATCCTGAATTGGTAAAACAGTATTTAGGCTCGGTGGTACCGCAAGAAGATAACTTTTATGCGGCCCTGAATTCAGCAGTTTTTACCGATGGATCATTTGTTTATATTCCTAAAGGGGTTCGCTGTCCGATGGAATTGTCCACTTATTTTAGGATTAATGCGGCTAATACCGGGCAGTTTGAGCGCACCTTAATTATTGCTGACGAGAGTAGTCATGTGAGTTATCTTGAAGGGTGTACAGCACCGATGCGAGATGAAAACCAGCTGCATGCAGCCGTTGTTGAATTAGTTATCTTGGATAATGCACAAATAAAATATTCAACAGTACAGAATTGGTATCCCGGCGATAAGGACGGAAAAGGCGGTATTTATAACTTTGTAACCAAGCGGGCAGATTGTCGAGGCGTTAATTCAAAAGTATCGTGGACGCAAGTTGAGACCGGTTCTGCGATTACGTGGAAGTACCCCAGTTGTGTTTTAACGGGCGATAACTCAGTGGGTGAGTTTTATTCGGTAGCACTAACCAATAATTATCAACAAGCAGATACCGGTACAAAAATGATACATGTGGGTAAAAATACCCGGAGCACGATTATTTCAAAAGGTATTTCGGCCGGTAAGGCACAGAATTCATACCGCGGTTTAGTTAAGGTTTTGAAAAGTGCAGAGAATGCTCGAAATTATACGCAGTGTGACTCACTGTTGGTTGGTGATCAGTGCGGTGCGCATACTTTTCCTTATATAGAGGTTAAGCAACCTTCAGCGAATGTGGAACATGAGGCGACGACGTCAAAGATCAGTGAAGATCAATTGTTTTTTTGTCAGCAGCGCGGGTTGTCTCCCGAAGATGCGGTATCACTGATTGTGAATGGCTTTTGTAAGGAAGTTTTTAAGGAATTGCCCATGGAGTTTGCAGTAGAAGCACAAGCGCTCCTAGGAATTAGTCTTGAGGGTTCAGTTGGATAACATTGATAACTACATGCATGACGAGAGCGCTTTTAATAAGGCTGATACGTTAAGTGGCAGTAAACTAATTTGGTTAAATACGGTAAAGGTAATTGTATGCTCAGTATAAAAGATCTACAGGTTAAGATTGGCGATAAGTCCATTCTGAAGGGAATAAGTCTTGACATTAAACCCGGTGAGGTTCATGCCATTATGGGACCTAATGGTTCTGGGAAGAGTACGCTTTCGCATGTGTTGGCCGGTAAAGAAGGCTATACCATTACCGGTGGTTCTATTGAAATAGAAGGGCAAGATTTAGAAGAAATGGCTCCTGAAATAAGAGCAAGAGAAGGGTTGTTTTTGGCCTTTCAGTATCCGGTTGAAATACCCGGTGTGAGTAATATTTATTTGTTGAAGGCCGCATTGAATGCTGTTCGTAAGCATCAAGGCTTGACCGAAGTTGATGCGTTGGATTTTTTAGCCTTGGTTAAAGAGAAGATTAAATTACTAGGGATGGATGAGAAATTCTTGTACCGGTCTGTTAATCAAGGTTTTTCTGGCGGTGAGAAAAAGCGTAATGAAATCCTTCAGATGGCAGTAATGGAGCCGAAGATGTGTATCATGGATGAAACTGATTCAGGCCTTGATATTGATGCTTTACAAATTGTGGCGGCGGGCGTGAATTCATTACGCTCAGAAAAGAGGTCATTTTTAATGATTACCCATTATCAACGTTTGTTAGATTATATCGTGCCTGATGTGGTTCATGTGTTAGCCGATGGACGGATTGTTAAGACCGGAGGTCCTGAGTTGGCATTAGAATTAGAGCAAAAAGGATATGGTTGGATTGGGCAGGTAGAATAATGGCGAGTGCTGTGAGTTCATTAGAAAAATATCTCGAAGAGTACGATGAAATTAAATCGACTTTACCGGGACAAGGATTGGATTGGCTTGTGCAGTTACGCCAGCAAGGCTTAGATCAGTTTTCGACACAAGGCTTCCCAACGACACGCGATGAAGATTGGCGCTATACCAATGTTACGCCATTCATAAAAAAATCCTTTCAGTCGGTGCTAGCAAAACCCAGCACAACTGTCCTGCCCGAGCAGATGGATCACTATTATGTGCCTGACTGTTGGCAGGTTGTTATTGTTGATGGTCATTTTTCAAATACCCTGTCAAAGTTAGACGGTTTGCCTGAAGAAGTGGTTGTTATGGCTTTATCGGATGCGTTAATCAAGTGTCCAGATAAAGTAAAAAGTTATTTAGGCCAGGCGGTTGAGAATGAAGATCATGGTTTTATTCATTACAATACAGCATGGTTTTCTGAGGGTTTATTTGTCTGGATTCCGCAGCAAGTAAAAATGAAGCAGCCCTTGCAACTCGTTCATGTGGTTACGCAAGAAAATGTTGCGACCGCCACGCGTAATCTTATTGTTGCCGAAGCGGGTGCCGAAGGGGTGGTGATTGAAAGCTATTTTGGTAGTCAGGCACAAGCTTATTTAACGTCTTCAATCAGCGAAGTTTTTGTCGCTGAGAATGCGCATTTAACGTTATATAAGCTTCAAAATGAAGCCAGTAAGGCTTTGCATTGTAGCGGGGTCTATAGTCAGCAGGAAAAGCATTCAACTTTTAATTATTTAGACTTTTCTTTTGGGGGTCTTATAGCGCGCAATGAATTACACGTTAATGTAGGGTTTGCTGCGGCGTGTGATTTGAATGGTTTGTTTGTAGGCAGTGGACGTCAGCATTTTGATAATCATACTTGGATAAATCATTTACAGCCTCGCGGGTCGAGTCGTGAGTTGTTCAAAGGTATCCTGGATGGCCGTGCTCGAGGGGTTTTTCAAGGTTGTGTTAAAGTCTTTGAAGATGCACAAAAAATTGATTCAGAAATGCATAATCATAATTTGTTGTTATCGGATAATGCTGAGATTGATACCAAACCACAGTTAGTAATCTATGCAGATGATGTGAAGTGTGCCCATGGTGTAACCGTGGGGCAGTTAGACGACGCCTCTGTTTTTTATTTGCAGTCGCGTGCCGTTTCTGAGGAAGAGGCTAAAAATATGCTGACTTTTGCTTTTGCGAATGAAATGGTTGATCAGATTAAAGTCAGTAGCTTTAAAAGCTATATTTTGGCGTTATTGTTACAAAAATTCCCTCAAGGTGGTATTGAACAGGAGTGGTTATGAGTGCACTGGATGTGGCGCGTATTCGTAATGATTTTCCGATTCTTACGCAGAAAATTAGAGGGAAGCCCTTAATTTATTTAGATAATGCGGCCAGTAGTCAAAAGCCAGTTTCGGTTATTGATGCAATTAGTAATAACTACCGCTTTGATTATGCCAATATACACCGTGGTGTACATACCCTTAGCCAGCGGTCAACAGATGGTTTTGAGGGCGCTCGAGAAAAAATAAGAGCTTTTTTAAATGCGGAGAGTGTCAAAGAAATTATCTTTGTGCGTGGAGCAACGGAAGGTATAAACCTTATCGCTCAAAGCTATGGCCGTTCTACTCTGGGTCAAGACGACGAGATTATTATTACCACGATGGAGCATCACGCTAATATTGTGCCATGGCAGATGTTGTGTGAGCAAACTGGGGCGCGTCTAAGGGTGGTACCGATGACGGAGCGAGGGGAATTAATTTTAGATGATTATGCAGCCCTCTTTAATTCCAAAACGCGATTAGTCTCGGTTGCGCATATGTCGAATGCGTTAGGAACCATTAATCCCATTGCTGAGATGATTAAAACAGCCCATAGCCATAATGTACCGGTTGTTTTAGATGGTGCTCAAGCAGCACCGCATATGGTTACGGATGTTCGTGCATTGGATTGTGATTTTTATGTTTTCTCAGGGCATAAATTGTACGGGCCAGCAGGTATCGGCGTGTTGTATGGGAAACAGGCGCTCTTGGAGTCTATGCCCCCGTATCAGGGTGGTGGCGATATGATACGGAAAGTTTCTTTTCAGGGAACTGAATATAATGATTTGCCTTATAAATTTGAGGCAGGGACGCCCGCTATTGCCGATGTCATTGGCTTGGGTGCAGCAATTGATTATCTGACCGGTATCGGGCTGGATAATATTGCCGCCTATGAGGATGAGCTGTTGCGTTATGCCACGGAGCAAGTCAACCAGATATCAGGGTTAAGGGTGATTGGTGAGGCTGCTCATAAAGGGGCTATTTTGTCCTTTGTTCTAGAGGGTGTTCATCCTCACGATATTGGTACCTTGTTGGATTCTGTTGGGATTGCTATTCGGGCCGGACATCATTGCGCCATGCCGGTTATGGACTTTTATCAGGTCCCTGCGACAGCGCGGGCTTCTTTTGCAATGTATAATACCGAGCAAGAAATAGATGCACTGGTCAGCGCATTGAAAGAGTTGATTAAAGTATTTCGATAACGGTTTTTTTTATTGTTGTCTCGGTTTCTTTTTATTAAGTTCGTTAGTTCTATTAGTAGGTTGTTTTATGTTTGATGATTTAAGAGATCTCTATCAGGAAGTCATTTTTGACCATAACCGGAATCCCAGAAATTTCAGGGTTATCGAAAATGCTTCGCGTGCCGTTGAAGGCTTTAATCCTCTGTGTGGTGATCGGTTAACACTTTATTTGAATATAGTGGGTGGTATCATTGAAGATGCTAGTTTTCAGGGTTCAGGTTGTGCTATCTCGACCGCCTCTGTTTCTTTAATGACTGAGATTATTAAGGGTAAGACGGAAAATGAAGCTGAAGCGTTGTTTAGCCAGTTTCATAAGATGACAACCACAGAGGGTGAAGTTGATCTGGAGGCTGTCGGTAAGTTAGCCGTTTTGGCGGGGGTAAAAGAATATCCTGCGCGGGTAAAGTGCGCTACGTTAGCTTGGCATACCTTAGATACCGCATTAAAGAATGAAGGGCAAGCGTCAATATCAACGGAATAACGGGGTGAAAGTATAATGAGTGAGTGGATCAATGTGATTGCGGATCACGCTTTATCCGATAACGAACACATTGTTGTTGACGTTGATGGTACGGATGTTGTGGTTTTTAAGTTAGCAGATCACTGTTATGCATTGGAAGATGTTTGTACCCACGACGGGGGTGATATTGCCAGTGGCCAGATCGAGGGTGATGAAATAGTATGTCCGCGGCATGGCGCGCGTTTTTGTATTAAAACCGGAAAGGTTAAATCAGCGCCAGCTTATGAAGATATTGAATGTTTTCCGCTTCGTATTGAAGGTGGGATGGTGCAGATCCGTGATTCGCGCTGGGATTAAGGCGTTCACAGGGTTTCAAAATAATAGCGACGATGGTTAAGTAGGTAGTTATGTTGGAAGTTAATCCGATTGTTAATAAAATAAATGATTTAAAAAGCCGGTGCCTAACGCTTAGGGGGTATCTTTGACTATGAAACAAAGAGTGAGCGTTTGGTTGAGGTTTTAAGAGAGTTAGAAGACCCTGGGATTTGGAAAAACCCGGAGCAGGCTCAAGCGCTGGGAAAAGAGCGAGTTTCATTAGAAACGGTGGTCGACACCCTTGACGGTATGGATTCAGGTCTCAACGATGCCGAAGAGCTATTGGCCTTAGCTGTTGAGGAACAAGATGCGGATACCCTGTCGGAGGTGTCCGGTGATGTGGATGGGTTTGAAGAAAAAGTAGTCGGGTTGGAATTTCGGCGCATGTTCTCCGGAAAAATGGATGCTAATAATGCATTTATGGATATTCAGTCTGGTTCAGGCGGGACCGAGGCGCAAGATTGGGCGGAAATTTTGCTGCGAATGTTTTTGCGGTGGGGTGAGCGCAAAGGCTTTAAAACTGAACTCATGGAAGTTTCAGCCGGTGAGGTTGCCGGAATTAAAAGTGCAACAGTGAAATTTGAAGGGGACTATGCTTTTGGTTGGTTGCGAACTGAAATAGGGGTTCATCGGTTAGTTCGAAAGTCCCCTTTTGATTCTGGGAATCGTCGTCATACCTCCTTTGCGGCGGTCTTTGTGTCACCGGAAATAGATGATGATATTGATATTGAGGTGAATCCCGCTGATATCCGTGTTGATGTGTACAGAGCCAGTGGTGCCGGGGGTCAGCATGTTAACAAAACTGAGTCTGCGGTTAGGATTACGCATCACCCTAGCGGTATTGTCGTTCAGTGTCAGAATGGTCGATCACAGCATACCAACAAGGATACTGCAATGAAGCAATTGAAAGCTAAGTTGTATGAAATGGAAATGTTAAAACGCAGTGAAGAGCAACAAGCCTTGGAGTTAACCAAGTCAGATATTGGCTGGGGCAGTCAAATACGATCCTATGTTTTAGACCAGTCGCGTATTAAGGATTTACGAACCAATGTAGAAACCGGTAATACGCAGGCGGTGTTAGATGGTGATTTGGATCAGTTTATTGTGGCTAGTTTAAAGGCCGGTGTTTAAATAAAAAAGTAAAGGGTATAGGTCGTGAACCATTGAGGCCTATGAATGGAATTATAATGAGTCGATGTGAGTTTTATTTACTCGATTGCAAGCCAACAGTTAGTTAAAGAATATGTCAGACATACAGATAGAAGAGCAAGAACAGGTCGCGCAAAGGCGCGCAAAATTACAAGCATTGCGTGAAAGAGGGAATGCTTTCCCGACCAGTTTTCGCCGCACAGCGATTGCTGCTGAATTATATAGCGCCTATGACGGATCGAGTAAAGAGGCGTTAGACGATAGTCCTGTCCGGGTTAAAGTGGCGGGTAGAATCATGACGCGGCGAATTATGGGTAAGGCTAGTTTTTGTCATATTCAGGATATGTCCGGTAAGCTACAGCTTTATGTTGCTCGCGATAATCTTGATGAAGGGTTTTATAACCAACAGTTCAAGAGTTGGGATATTGGTGACATCATAGGTGCAGAAGGTGTGTTGTTCAGAACTAAAACGGGAGAACTCAGTGTTCGAGTGGACAGTATTCAATTACTGACTAAAGCATTACGGCCCTTACCTGAGAAATTTCACGGAATTGCCGACCAAGAAATCAAGTATCGCCAACGTTACTTAGATTTGATTATGAGTGAGGATTCTCGTAAAACCTTTAGTATTCGTTCTCAGGTTGTCAGTTATATCAGGCAATTCCTGATTGAAAGGCAATTTATGGAAGTTGAGACACCGATGATGCAGTCGATACCGGGGGGTGCAACAGCGCGGCCTTTTATCACACACCATAATGCGCTCGATATGGAGTTGTTTTTACGTGTCGCACCCGAGTTGTATCTTAAGCGTCTCGTGGTTGGCGGCTTTGAGCGCGTGTTTGAAATTAACCGTAACTTTCGCAATGAAGGCCTGTCATCGCGTCACAATCCTGAGTTTACGATGCTCGAGTTTTATCAGGCTTATGCTGAATATCAAGACCTCATGGATTTAACCGAAGAAATGCTTCGTGGCTTGGCCGAAATGGTGACGGGTCAGACGGTGATTACTTATCAAGGGGAGGACTATGACTTTGGTAAACCTTTTGATCGGATGACTGTGGTTGAATCAATATTGCATTTTAATCCGGCGTTAACGAACGAGCAATTAAACCATCGAGCAGGTGCATGTAAGATTGCAGAAACATTAGCTATTCCAGTCAAAGACAGTTACGGTCTTGGCAAAATACAAATTGAGATTTTTGAGAAAACAGTTGAGCATAAACTCATGAATCCAACATTCATTACCGCTTATCCTGTTGAGGTGTCGCCTTTGGCGCGTCGAAATGATGATAATCCAGAGGTGACGGACCGGTTTGAATTTTTTGTGGGCGGGCGTGAGATTGCCAATGGTTTTACTGAGCTGAATGATGCCGAAGACCAAGCAGAGCGCTTTCAAAAGCAAGTCGAAGAAAAAGAGGCGGGAGATAATGAAGCGATGCATTTTGATGCGGACTATATTACAGCGTTAGAACATGGTTTGCCGCCGACAGCGGGGCAAGGGATTGGTATTGATCGGTTGGTGATGTTGTTTGCGGATGTGCCTTCTATCCGTGATGTTTTGTTGTTCCCACTGATGCGCGCTAAAAGTTAACATGGATGCGCAAGGATTACCGCAATTTTTTATTTTAGTGGCTTTTATTACGGCGAATATACCTTGGTTAAGTGATCGGTTCTTAGTTGTTTTTAGTGTCAAAAATAAGAACGCCTGGGTGCGATGGCTTGAGTGGTTGTTGCTTTATGGCGTAGTGGGTTTGTTATCAATCGGGTTAGAGAAAAAGTTGACCGGTGTTTGGTACGATCAGGGCTGGGAATTTTATGTCACTAACCTGTGTTTGTTTGTCGTCTTTGCATTACCGGGTTTTATTTTTCACTATGATCTTAAAAAACATATTTGGCGTAAAAAATAGTCATTAATTCTGGACGGTTTAGCCTCAAGGGAAAAAGTTTTTTTAGATGGCGAAAATGCTGAGTGGTCAGTTGGCGGTATGGAAAGATAAGAAAGGCTTTGGTTTTATTAAGCCGGATCATGGGAGTGATGATGTGTTTATTCATATTACTGCCATGCAGTTTGCAAGTCGTAGGCCCTTTCCTGAGGATGTCATAACTTTCAAATAGAAACAGAAGCGAATGGGCGCGCTCAGGCGGTTCGTGCGACGATTGAGGGCGCCACGCTGGAGTCTCAGCGGCAAGGTATTTCTAAAATAGGCTGGTTTTTAGTGTTGATGGTTTTAGTCATGGGTGGCTTTTTTTACGACCAGATGATTAATGGCGGTGCCGTATGGGTTAGTTT
>DUCI01000075.1:0-2254 GCA_012959905.1 Methylococcaceae bacterium
GGACTCTTACGAGGAGCTTGTTCCGTGGCAATTTTACTGGCGTTAGTGGGTGAAATAAGGTATTCTTCCGTGCAAAGTCGAGTTTCATATATAATAGTATGATTTAATAGGGTTTTACCTATAAATTATCCGAAAACGAAGAGGCCGTACGGAGTGGGGCATTTTTGCGTATGTTGCTATAAAACAACGACAGGGTAAAGTGTTAATAGTTGATTTTTTTAATGTTTTTTTAATCTAGATAGTTTGAATTGGAGAGAAGGCTGATGGGAGTTCCATTAAGGCAGCAAGTGAGTGTGGGCGCATATCTTTTAAAGCAAAAGCTGAAAGGGGTTAAGAAATACCCGTTGGTTTTGATGTTAGAGCCATTGTATAGATGTAATTTGGCTTGTGCGGGCTGTGGAAAAATTGATCATCCAGATGAAATTTTAAATAAGCGACTTTCCGTAGCAGAGTGCATGGACGCGGTTGATGAGTGTGGTGCGCCCATTGTTTCTATTCCAGGGGGTGAGCCTCTGATACATAAGGAAATGCCAGAGATTGTTGCCGGTATTGTGGCTAAAAAGAAATTTGTTTATTTGTGTACCAATGCCTTGCTTCTGAAAAAGAAGATTAAAGATTATACCCCGTCACCGTATTTAACATTTTCTATTCATCTTGATGGTAACCGTGAGCGACATGATGAATCAGTCTGTCAAAAAGGTGTTTTTGATATTGCGGTTGAAGCAATAAAGTTAGCGATAGAGCGTGGTTTCAGAGTTAATGTTAACTGTACTCTTTTTCAGGGTGAATCGTCACAGGAAGTTGCCGATTTCTTGGACTATGCAATGACCTTGGGTATTGAGGGCGTGACTATTTCCCCAGGATTCAGTTATGAGCATGCACCGCAACAAGATGTCTTTATTAAGGGTAAAGAGATAAAAGATTTATTCAGGGGAATATTTAAAATTGGTCAGGGGCGTAAGTGGCGCTTGAATCATTCCTCTTTATATCTTGATTTTCTTGCAGGCAATCAAAAGTATGAGTGTACCCCTTGGGGTAATCCGACTCGAAATGTTTTTGGTTGGCAAAAGCCTTGTTATCTTTTAGCGGATGAAGGCAATGCGGATAGTTTTTCTGAACTGATGGAAACAACAGTATGGGAAAATTATGGAACCTCTAAGAATGAAAAGTGTAATAGTTGTATGGCACATTGCGGTTTTGAAGCAACGGCAGTTGAGGATATGCTTAGTCACCCATTGAAAGGGCTGATGGTTTCATTGAGAGGACCTAGGGTTGAAGGTGATATGGTGGCAGAACCCGTGCCTGAGTATGTGGCTAGAAATTTGGCAGATATTCCGGTTAAAGTTGATCTTAATTAGAAGATTGAGTTTTGTGAGTAATAGTTAATTAAAAGAGTAGTGACATGAAAGTAGGAAAGGTGTTTTCAGGCTATAAATATATCCTTTTTTTGGTTTTATGTTGTTTCGTGTTTTCGGTTAAGGCAGGCGAAGCAATATCAGCAAAGGATGTAGTGAGCACTTTTCAGAGTCGATTGATTGATGCGATGAACGGTGGTGCCGCCCTAGGCTTTGATGGCCGATATAGTCAAGTTGAGGTGGCCGTGAGAGAAAGCCACCACCTCGCCAAAATTGCCCGAATAGTCGTCGGAAAAGAATGGGTAAAGTTGACCAAGACGCAGAAAAGATTGTTAGTTGAGCGGTTCAGTCAGTTGATTTTTTCATCGTACGCTAAGTTCTTCAGTGAGTATTCGGGGGAAGCCTTTAGTTATGTTTCTGAAGAAGAGACACGGCGAGGGGGGGTTATTGTTCATACCTTATTTGAGATTCCTGATGATGAGGATGTCAAGTTTGATTATATGATGAAGAAAAAGGGTGATTCTTGGCGAATAATAAATATTATCGCTAATGGCGTCAGTGATTTAGCCTTAAAGCGTTCTGAATATACCAGTGTTTTATCGGGCAAAGGCTTTGATGCTCTTATTACGATGATGGAGCAAAAAATTAATTCATTTTCAAAAGAGTCATAATGTTGTGCGTTCCATAAATGAGCGGCAAGTGTGGCTGAGTCACTGTGCCTTAGTTCTGGTCTGTTGTTTTTTTGTAGTCGGCTGTGCAACCACCAACAAGGACATTGCCGTTGAGGACCCTTATGAGGGCTTTAATAGGCGGATTTATAGCTTTAATCAAGGGGTTGATAATTACTTCTCTGGGCCGATAGTCACTGTTTACGATATGATTACACCCGACTTTTTACA
>DUCI01000075.1:2264-17352 GCA_012959905.1 Methylococcaceae bacterium
TTGCTAACCTCAATAGTGTCCAAGTGGTTGTAAATGATCTTTTGCAAGGAAAGATTATCCAAGGGACTCGAGATACGGGCCGATTTGCAATTAATTCCACATTAGGTGTTTTTGGTTTGTTTGATGTGGCCAGTTATGTTGGCTTAAAGCAAAATACTGAAGATTTTGGGCAAACGCTGGGCGTTTGGGGGGTGCCTACCGGGCCGTATTTAGTGTTGCCTTTTTTGGGGCCGTCTACGCTTTTTCAAGGCGTACCCGGTGTCGCAGTGGATGCTTTGTCTAATCCGGTTACTTATGCGGTAGCATTACCTTTAGTGCAGGCTCTTTCGGCGGTTAATACGCGCTCGGAGGCAGAGGCGTCGCTAGATTTTATCAATGAATCAGCCCTGGATCCTTATGCGTTTACCCGCGCCGCTTATTTGCAGTGGCGACAACATTTAATTACCGACGGTGAAGGAACGGCGCAGGCTAGTTTTGAGGCGCTGGAAGATGAAATATTCTTCGATGAGGATGATGACATGGAGCTTGATCTACTTGAGAGCGGGTTGAAGGATTCCGCTAAATTGCCTCAGGAGTCAGGCGAGAGCGGTTTACCTGAGCGTACAAGCTTTATTGACACGGCTGATGAAAGCAGTGACGTTGACAGAACCTTGGATTTGCTAGAAGTTGAATTAAAACAATCTGCCGCTGAACACGGAGCGATGTCGGTCTTGGAAGCAAGTAACCCAGAGACGAATTTGCACACGACTACAGAATAAGTTCAGACGTTTGGTTAACTAAAGTGTTGTTGGCTGCTCGACTATGGTAGCTAGCCTTGCCAGCGTACCTCTATATAACAACCCCTCAATAAGCAGTCAGTTGTTGACTGTTTATCGAGGGGTTGTGGCAATAGCTAGATTGATTAGAGTGTTTCTAGGATCAGTAATAAGACAAGTGTTAAACCGAGTCCGCAATGGAGGACGCCTTTAACAGAGGCCATAGGTCCCAAAATACCGAGCTCAGGTGGCTCAGCCGCTTTTATAGCCGGTATTTCTTTAAGGGCTGGCCAGGCACCATTGATCGCGATAGGGATTATAACCATCAGGCATATCAGTAAAGCGAAAGCGCTAAAACCGTGTGGGTAGTGTGAAGATGCTCCCATAAGAAATAGCATGGGTATTGAAAACAAGGTGTTAGTTCTAGAGGCTAGCCCTGCCTTCGCTAACGCCTCTGCGGCGTCTGAGACAGCTTTTTTGGCTTTAGAGCCCGATTCAGCAGCGGCAATAACAATTTTCTGATTAGGCCAGATAATTAACCAGACATTCAAGAACATAATGATACCTATGAGGGCGCCAATATATAGGTCCATGGACATATTGAATCCTCTTAGCAGTATAATTGCTACACCGGTAATGACGGTTGCCATGGCTCCCCAGCGGAACCACCATAGTGCCCGTGGTACTAGTTTTTTAACAGCATCTGATTTTGCGGCAGGTTCTGCTTCTTTGAAATATTCTGTTTGTACAAAATTGAAATAGTAAAGTAAGCCGATCCATGCGATACCGGCTACAAAGTGACCCCAGCGCATTAGCATTTCAATTCCTGCGCCTGTGGTAATAATATCCATACTCCCCCCCCCTTAGATTATTGATGGCATAACAACGATTTAAAAATGCATTAAAAACAAATATTTAAATCTTTCTTTTTATGTCATAAATTAACTGTATCTGTCAAGTGATAACGGTAAGTTTTGCGGCAAGGTGTGTTGGGGGTGTTAAGAGGGTATTCGGCGGTGATTTAAATTGTGTCGAAAAGCTAAGGGACAGAAAGTCAGCGTGGGGGGTTAAGGTCCGTTGCAGGGTGACAGAAAAAAATTTCCTTCGGTAGTGCGGTTGTTTATTCTTGTGCTTTCAGTGCGGTGAACTTGAGGTATTTAGGGGGTTATAAAATTGTTATCCGGCGTTGCAATGCGGCACCGGTAAGAAATGGTGCCCAGGGACAGAATCGAACTGCCGACACGAGGATTTTCAGTCCTCTGCTCTACCGACTGAGCTACCTGGGCACAAAGCTGATGGTGGCGTATTAAACAATCCTTTTAAGCTTTAGTCAAGACCAATTTCTTAAAGAGAGGATCTATTCAAGAATTAAGGGCTAAAGGGTTCGCTGGTTTGCATCTATAGGTGAGCGGATTAGGATGGTTTTCTAAGTGAGTATCGCTAACTGTAATGAAGGCAAGCTTAAAACTATAAATTGATGTAAAATTAACTGTTTTTATTTGGGTTAAATTTTACGATTATGGTGGACTTTAGAGGGACGACAATTGTGTCCGTGCGGCGCGGTGACCGCGTCGTTATCGGTGGCGATGGTCAGGTGACTTTAGGCAATACAGTGATGAAGGGAAATGCTCGAAAAGTAAGGCGATTGTATCATGATCAGGTGATTGCTGGTTTTGCGGGTGCAACGGCAGATGCTTTTACGTTGTTTGAACATTTTGAGGGTAAGCTTGAGAAGCATCGAGGCAATTTAACGCGTGCGGCAGTTGAAATGGCTAAAGATTGGCGAACAGATCGGGCATTAAGACGGTTGGAGGCCTTATTGGCTATTGCTGATTCGAAGGTTTCATTGATAATTTCAGGGACAGGAGACGTTATTGAACCAGAACATAATTTGATGGCGATTGGTTCTGGAGGGCCTTATGCGCAATCAGCAGCACGTGCGTTATTAGAAAACACAGAATTAAGTGCCTACGAGATTGTTGAAAAATCGTTAACGATAGCGGGAGACATCTGTATTTATACCAATCACAATTTACGTATTGAAGAACTTGTAACGGAATCAGAATAATTAATTTGCTATGACACAAATGACACCAAAAGAAATTGTACATGAACTTGATAAACACATTGTTGGCCAGGCTAATGCCAAACGTGCTGTCGCCATAGCACTTCGTAATCGCTGGCGGCGATTGTTAGTCGATTTATCACTACGTGATGAGATAACGCCTAAAAATATTTTAATGATCGGGCCGACGGGTGTAGGAAAAACTGAAATTGCCCGTCGTTTAGCGCGGTTAGCGAATGCGCCTTTTATTAAAGTTGAGGCCACTAAGTTTACTGAGGTGGGTTATGTGGGGCGTGATGTTGAATCCATCATCCGTGATTTGGTCGATACGGCGGTTAAGATGAACCGTGAGACAGAGGTTAAGAAAGTTCAAAATAGGGCGCTGGATGCCGCTGAAGACCGTGTATTAGATATTTTATTGCCTGCAGCGGATAATACCAATCTATCGACCTCAGAGACAGCGACGCGACAAAAAATGCGTAAGAAGTTAAGAGAAGGCGATTTTGATAAAAAAGATATTGAAATAGACGTGCAGGAAAATAATGTGGGTGTGGAAATCATGGCTCCTCCGGGCATGGAAGAAATGACCAATCAGTTGCAAGGCATGTTTCAGAATATGCATACTGGGAAAACCCATTCACGGAAATTGCCGATTAAAGATGCGATGCAACTTCTAAAGGATGAAGAAGCGAATAAAATGATTAATGAAGAAGAGCTGAAGATGTCGGCTGTTCACTCAGCGGAGCAAAATGGAATAGTTTTTATTGATGAAATTGATAAAGTTTGCAAACGTTCTGAAAGCGGTGGCGGTGATGTTTCAAGGGAGGGTGTGCAACGAGATTTGCTGCCGATGGTAGAAGGCAGTACCGTCAATACGAAATATGGCATGATTAAAACCGATCATATTCTTTTTATTGCGGCGGGTGCTTTTCATCTCACTAAGCCATCTGATTTGATACCTGAGTTGCAAGGGCGTTTTCCTATTCGTGTTGAATTAGAACCACTTTCAGTTGAAGATTTTGTGCGCATTTTGACCGAGCCTGATGCTTCATTGACCGATCAATACAAGGCATTATTAGCGACAGAGGGTGTCGCGTTAACATTTTCTGAAGATGGAATACAACGTATTGCAGAAACGAGTTGGCATGTTAATGAGACCACAGAAAACATTGGTGCGCGTCGGTTGCATACTATGTTGGAACGATTGTTGGAAACAATTTCCTTTGACGCGCCAGATTTAGTAGAAAGCACCTTAACCATTGACGCGGCTTATGTTGAAAAACACTTAACAACATTTGCTGAGGATGAAGACTTAAGTCGTTATATTTTGTAGTGCGATTAAGAGGCTTGGCCGACTAAGACGGAAAGGTTCCGGTATTGATCTTGGTACAGTTAACGGGATACCGATAAACAAAAAGGAAATGAATTTGATGAGTGATGAAAAAACAACGCATTTTGGCTTTAAGCAAGTTAATACGGAAGACAAAGTTAATTTAGTTAAAGGGGTCTTTGATTCTGTTGCCGATAAATATGATGTGATGAATGACTTAATGTCATTGGGGATTCACCGGATCTGGAAACGTGTCGCTGTGCAATTGAGCAATGTTAGAGAAGGCCAGCAGGTGCTTGATTTGGCCGGGGGTACTGGAGACTTAACGACGTTATTTTCTAAGCGGGTTGGACGCTCAGGCCGAGTCGTCTTATCGGATATTAATCAGGCTATGCTAGCTACGGGGCGAGATCGCATGATTGATCGTGGGATGGTTGACAATATTCAGTATGCACAAATCAATGCCGAAAAGCTCCCTTTTGATGATAATACCTTTGATTGTGTCTCTATTGCCTTTGGATTAAGAAATGTAACGGATAAGGGGGCAGCATTGCGATCTATGCATAGGGTTTTAAAGCCGGGTGGTTGCGTCATTGTTTTGGAATTTTCTCACCCGACTAATGAGGTTGTTAGCAAAATGTATGACTTTTACTCATTCAATTTGCTGCCCGCAATGGGGCAAGTAGTCGCCAATGATGCCGAGAGCTATCGTTATTTAGCAGAGTCTATACGCATGCATCCAAAACAAGATGAACTTAAAACGTTAATGGAAGAGTCAGGGTTAGAACGTTGTGATTATTTCAATATGACCCAAGGTGTGGTAGCGGCCCATCGTGGTTATAAAATTTAATCCACGTTTCTATGATTAAGGCATTACTTACGGACCTTCTTGAGCGGTTATTAGCGCAACTGTTATCTTTAGATGGGGATGTTGCTGAGTTATTGGCACCGCTGTCAGGTAAAGTCATTGCGGTTAACTTTCAACCGATCAATCAAACAATCTTTTTTTGTCCGACTGATCAGGGTATTCAGTTAATAGGTGATTATTATGGGGATGTCGATACGCATATTGAGGGGTCAGTGACCACCATGGCGTTAATGGCGTTCAACACAACTTCGATGCGTTCAATTTTCACAGGGGATCTGAAAATTTCGGGTGATATGGCGGTTGGACGAAATTTCCAACGCTTTTTTAAACAATTAGATCCTGATTTTGAAGAGCGATTATCACAGTATACCGGTGATATAGCGGCGCATCAGTTAGGAAATGTGGCTCGAAGTAGTTTTCGTTATAAACGGGATGCATTGAAAACATTGCAACTCAATATCACTGAATTTTTACAGGATGAAACTCAAGATACCCCATCGGGTCCTGAAGTTGATGTGTTTTTTAAACAAGTCGATGATTTACGATCTGATTTTGACAGATTGGTTCTGCGGGTAAATAGGTTGCAAGGTAAATTCAAAGAAAAATAGGCATCAGTTCTTTTACGATTGGAAGGATTGATATTTGGTAATGATTAATAATTAAGGACATGACGTGATAAATCCCAAGCTGTTTGCGCGCTTGTTACATATCAATTGGGTGTTAGTTTCCCATGGGCTGGATGAACTGGCCCAAAAAATACATTTGTTTCGTCCGGTACGGTATTTAGCAAAATTTAGTTCGGGTTGGACCGCACGTCGAGAAGCGCCTGTGGGTCAGAGGATTCGTTTGGCGTTAGAAGATTTAGGGCCTATTTTTGTTAAGTTTGGTCAGGCACTATCCACGCGAAAAGATTTGCTTCCGGAGGATATTGCCAATGAACTCGTTAAATTACAAGATAAAGTTCCGCCTTTTTCAGTGACTGAGGCACGGCAATTAATTGAAGCCGAATTGGGGTCGTCTATTGACGATGTTTTTTCAGAATTTGATAATGAAGTGTTGGCTTCAGCATCCGTCGCGCAGGTACATGCGGCGACATTAAAAACCGGTGAAGATGTCGTTGTTAAAGTTTTAAGACCGGATATTGAACAGCGAATACGCATTGATATTGGTTTGCTTTATGAAATTGCTAAGCTAGCAGAGAGATTTTGGCCTGAGGGTAAACGATTTCGACCGGTTGAGGTCGTTGCTGAGTTTGAAAAAACCATACTGGATGAGTTGGATTTAATTAGAGAAGCGGGGAATGCGGCTAAATTACGGCGTAATTTCGAGCAATCTGAGGTTTTATATATTCCGAAAATCTATTGGCCTTATACGCGCACCAAAGTTTTGGTCATGGAGCGTGTTTATGGTATCCCTGTGGGGGACATTAAGGCTCTGGAAGCGGCCGGTGTTGATTTTAAGGTGCTGGCGGAGCGGGGCGTTGAGATATTTTTCACACAGGTTTTTAGGGATAATTTTTTCCATGCGGACATGCATCCGGGTAACATTTTTGTCACAGCACCGGCTAAATATATCGCTATAGATTTTGGTATTGTAGGAACGTTATCTTTATCTGATCAACGTTATTTGGCTGAAAACTTTTTAGCTTTTTTTAACCGGGACTATTATCGGGTTGCTGAAATGCATGTTGCTTCGGGTTGGGTGCCGAATACGACACGAATAGAGGAGTTTGAGTCAGCCATTCGTACCGTGTGTGAGCCTATTTTTGAAAAGCCGCTTAAAGAAATTTCATTTGGGTTATTTCTTTTACGATTATTTGAGACCGCTCGTCGTTTCGATATGGAGGTTCAGCCGCAATTAGTCTTATTACAAAAAACGTTGTTAAATATTGAAGGGTTGGGGCGAGAATTATACCCAGAGCTTGATTTATGGCAAACGGCGAAGCCCTTTTTAGAGGATTGGTTTAAAGAACGGTTAAGCCCCAAAGCAAAAATAAAGAAGGTGATTGATAAAATGCCTTTGATGGCAGAACAGTTACCCGAAATCCCTGTTTTGGCTTTTCGAGTGTTAGATGATGCCGCTAAAGGGAAGTTACAGGTTAATTTGACGGCTAAAGACCTAGCGATTATTCGGAATAATCTGGTAGATAATCAACGTCGAATTGTTTCTTCTGTTATCGGGGCAACTTTGGTGTTGGTGGCGACAATGTTGGGTCTTGCAGATTATGTTGTATTGTCGAACAGTGATGAATCGTCACTATGGCCTTGGTTTTTGGCTGCGGTTGGTGGAATCTTTTTTATTCGAGCCAATCAACAGAGTTAAGTAGTTTTTTATTAGTGAGTAAGTGGTTTTAATTATATTTTGAGGAAAGTGATGTCAATTAAAAGAATGATCGATTTAGATTTAACCGGTAAACGTGTCTTAATAAGACAAGACTTGAATGTGCCCATTAAGGACGGTGTAGTTACCAGTGATATTCGTATTCGAGCAAGTTTGCCAACGATTGAGGCGGCATTGGAGTCTGGTGCTGCAGTGATTCTTTTATCGCACTTAGGGCGTCCAGTTGAAGGTGAATATGATGAACAGTTTTCTTTAGGCCCCGTTGCTAGCCATATGTCAACGTTATTGGGTCGGCCAGTACGATTAAGAAAGGATTGGTTAGACGGTGTTGCAGTAGAGCCAGGAGAAGTCGTTCTCTGTGAAAACGTAAGGTTTAATGTGGGCGAAAAAAGTAACGCCCGTGACTTAGGTCAGAAAATGGCTGCTTTATGCGATATTTTTGTGATGGATGCTTTTGGAACCGCTCATCGTGCGCAAGCTTCGACGCATCGCGTGGCAGAACTTGCCCCAGTCGCTTGTTCTGGCCCTTTATTAGCCAATGAATTAGAGGCGCTCGGCATGGCATTAGAACAGCCGAATAAGCCTTTAATTGCAATTGTAGGCGGCTCAAAGGTTTCGTCTAAATTAACCGTTCTTGAGTCATTATCACAAAAAGTCGATCAATTAATTGTCGGGGGCGGAATCGCCAACACTTTTATTGCAGCAGCGGGTTTTTCTGTTGGAAAATCGTTGTATGAAAAAGATCTTATTCCAGAAGCAAAGAAACTGATGGAACAGGCCAAAGAAAAAGGCGTTGAAATACCGGTTCCTGTTGATGTGGTTTGTGCGAAGGAATTTTCAGAAGATGCGGAGGCCTTTGTTCGTAACGTGGCCGATGTTGAGGCGGATGATTTAATTTTAGATATTGGCCCTGAAACAGCCGCTCAGTATGCTGAGATGCTAAAGACAGCGGGTACTATTGTTTGGAATGGTCCTGTCGGTGTTTTTGAAATTGAACAGTTTGCTCAGGGGACTGAGATTGTGGCTAATGCCATTGCAGAAGGTACCGCTTTTTCAATTGCTGGCGGTGGCGATACACTGGCGGCGATTGATAAGTACGGTATTGTTGACCAGGTGTCCTATACCTCTACCGGTGGGGGTGCTTTTCTTGAATTTTTGGAAGGAAAGGTCTTGCCTGCTGTTGATATATTAGAAAAGAGAAGTTAAACCTTAGTTTTGACTAGGGTGTAAACATTTTAAAATTTTGAGTAATAATTATTGAAGGTGGAATTATGGCTAGAGTAACTGTTGAAGATTGTTTAAAAAAAGTAGATAACCGATTTGATTTGGTGTTACTTTCAAGTAAAAGAGCGCGTCAATTAATGGAAGGTGCAGACCCATTAGTTCCCACAGAGCGTGATAAAAATACTGTGGTGGCACTGCGTGAAATCTCAGAAGGGCTTGTGACTACAGAAAACATTGACAGTCTTATCGCTAAAAGTGATGAATATAGTTTTCTTGATGGAGACGTTGAAACAACGGTTGAAGGATAATTTGTAGGTGTTCTTATGACTATTTTAGCAACTAAGCCGACTAAGGACGAGGCATTGCCAGAAGAGCAGCTGGTTGTTGAATTATGTGACAAGCTCAGTGACTATCTAGAACAAGAGCAGATAGAGGATGTTGTAAGGGCTTTTGAATATGCACGTAGAGCGCATCTGGGGCAATTTAGGAAAAGTGGGGAGGCTTATATTTGTCACCCGCTTTCAGTGGCATTGTCGCTTTCTGGAATGCGTATGGATGTTAATGGCATTATGGCGGCAATATTGCATGATGTTATTGAAGATTCGCCGACGACGAAGGAGGATTTGGCAGCCGCTTTTAATGAGGAGGTTGCTGAATTAGTAGACGGTGTTAGTAAATTAGGAACCATTGAAAATAAGAGTAAGCAGGAGTCTAAAGCCGAAAGTGTACGTAAAATGATCCTTGCCATGGCTAAGGATTTACGCGTCATTATGGTTAAGTTAGCGGATCGTTTGCACAACATGAAAACCTTAGGGGCCATGGCGCCTGCTAAGCAACGTCTGATTGCCCGTGAGACATTGGATATTTATGTCCCACTGGCCGCTAGATTAGGGATGAATGATATCCGGCATCAGTTGGAAATGTTAAGTTTTTCCGCGCTATATCCCATGCGTAATCGGATTCTTGCTGAAGCGGTCCGTAAGTCTAGAGGTAATAGGACTCAGATCTTAACAACCATTGAGAAGACAATTACCCAACGACTGAATGAGTGTGCTTTGGTCGCCCAAGTGAGTGGTCGTGAAAAACATCTCTACAGCATTTATAAAAAGATGCAGAGAAAGAAGATTTCTTTTTCGGACGTATTTGATGTTTATGCCTTTAGAATTTATTGTCATGATGCCGATACTTGTTATCGAATACTGGGGCTAATTCATAGTTTATTTCGGCCGCTTCCGGGTCGATTTAAAGATTATGTTGCCTTACCTAAAGCTAATGGCTATCAGTCACTTCATACGATTATGGTCGGGCCTTATGGCATTCCGTTAGAAATACAAATTCGTACCTTTGAAATGCACCAGCTATCTGAAACAGGTATCGCGGCACATTGGTTATATAAAAAGGGCGATAAGAAAGCATCAGAGTCGAAAGAACGCGCTAAGGCGTGGTTACATGATCTACTTGAATTACAAAAAGAAGCGGGAGATTCGGTCGAGTTTATTGATAATTTGAAGGTTGATTTATTCCCGAAAGAAGTTTTTGTTTTTACCCCTAAAGGACTCGTTGTTAAGATGCCAAGAGGGTCATCTATTGTCGATTTTGCTTATGCTGTTCATACAGATGTGGGTAATAAATGTGTTTCGGCACGGGTTAATCGGCGTTTAGTACCGTTACAAACACAGTTAGGAAATGGTATGACTGTTGAAGTGGTTACCCATGCTACGGCGGAACCTAATCCAATTTGGTTGAATTATGTTGTCACGGCAAAGGCGCGTTCTGCAATACGAAGTCATCTTAAACACCTTCAAAAGGGTGAGGCGATTAGCCTCGGTAAACGTTTGTTTAAGCGAGAATTAAAGGCCATTGGCTTGACTAAAAAGTCTGCCTCTACAGAGCAGTTAAATGAACTGGTCAGTGCTTTTTCTTTAGATACCTTAGAGCAGCTTTATCGGGCCATCGGGTTGGGTGATTGTATGCCATTTGTTGTGGTTCAGCGTTTGGTAGGTATCGCATCTTTGGCCGATAAGACACTGGCGTCTTCAAAACAAAAAACAGATGCGCCACTTCTTATTAAAGGGACTGAGGGGATAGTTATTTCATTACCCCAATGCTGTCGACCACTGCCAGGTGATCTTATTATTGGTTATTTTAATCCGGGGCGAGGTATCGTTATTCATCGGCTTGAATGTAAAAACAGTAGTGAAGATAGAAAAAAACAAAATCAGTGGTTGAATGTTGAGTGGAGTGACAAGATTAAAGGGGATGAGTTTTCTGCGGATATTCGGATTGAGTTATTAAACGAACGAGGCGCATTAGCAACGATTATGTCAGTTATTTCTGCAATGGATTCAAATATTGAGAATGTTAGAATTATTGAGCAAGATGAGCGCGTTTCGGTGGATTTGATCACTATAGCGGTCGTTGATAGGGTTCATTTGGCCGCTGTTATGCGTAAATTAAAGAACCTTTCTATGGTGTTAAAGATTATACGGGTCAAGAGTTAAGCTAAATAGCTTTTAACTACAGGAGATAAAAAAGGCAATGAAACAGGAAGTCATAACGACTGATCAGGCACCGTTGGCTATAGGAACGTATTCTCAGGCAATCAAAGTCAATGGGATGGTTTTTATCTCAGGGCAGATTCCATTTGACCCTCAGACGATGAGTCCTGTCGCGGGCAATATGGACAAGCAAATTAATCAGGTTTTTAGTAATCTAAAAGCGATCGCTCATGCGGCGGGTGGAGATTTGTCAATGATTGTGAAGTTGACGATATTTTTAACAAATCTTGATGATTTTGAGGCCGTTAATAAGGCGATGTCAGTTTTTTTTGAGCCGCCTTTCCCAGCCAGAGCAGTTGTGGGTGTGGCTTCATTACCCAAAGACGTCAGTATTGAAGTTGATGCTATTTTAGCATTGACGGATTAATAATTTTTTGTGCTTTTGTTGAATGGATGCGGTTGACATCTTCAAGCAACCGGTTGAGACCCTCATCGGCATTGGGCCGCAGATTGCCAAACGACTCAATAAAATAGGCATTTTTAATTGCCATGATTTATTGTTTCATTTACCGGTTCGTTATGAAGATAGAACACGGTTACATGCGCTAGGAAGTGTGGAGGATGGCGATTCGGTTTTAGTCACAGGTTCCATTATCTTAACCGATATTCTGGTTAGAAAACGTTCGATACTGCTTTGTAGGATCAGTGATGGAACGGGTTTTTTAACGTTACGTTTTTTTCATTTTTCTGCGCAACAACACCAGCAATTAAGGGTAGGAAAACAACTGAGTTGTTTTGGGGAAGTTCGTATGGGTTATGATGGGTTAGAAATGGTACACCCTGAATATCGGGTGGCCCGTGACCCAGCGATTATGATCGAACCTTGTTTAACACCTATTTATCCTTTGACAGAAGGTGTTTCACAGTCGTTACTCCGCAAAGCATTGAAGCAAGTTTTACCTTTTTGTGACGATACCCATGGTTTGTTAAAAGAGTGGTTGCCAATTTCGATCCGTAAGCAATTGATGTTGCCGACATTAGCCGGCTCACTAAAAACCTTGCACGCGCCAGATCCTGCCTTAACGTCTTCAACTATGATGGCACGTGCACGACCCGAATTTAAACGATTAGCTACTGAAGAATTGCTAGCCCACCATTTTTCTAGAATTCAAGCGAGAAACAAAGTGCGTTTAGCAACGGCACCGGTTTTTTCAGAGCCCCTTGAAATGAGTAAAAGATTTACAAAATCATTAGGCTTCTCATTAACGCGTGCCCAACACAGTGTGATTAAAGAGATCACAGATGATTGTAAGGTCGCGATACCTATGATGCGATTAGTTCAAGGTGACGTGGGGTGTGGTAAGACTATTGTCAGTGCATATTCAGCTTTATGGGCGGTTTATTCTGGTTATCAAGTTGGGGTCATGGCGCCCACAGAATTATTAGCGGAGCAACATTTTAGTAACTTTAAACAATGGTTTGAACCTTTTGATATTCAGGTTTGCTTTTTATCCAGTAAAATTAAAGGACAATGTCGTCTTGATAAGTTGGCTGATATAAAGACGGGTATTGCACAGATCATTGTTGGAACGCATGCACTTTTTCAAGTCAACGTTGAATTTAAGCGTTTAGGATTGATAGTTATTGATGAGCAGCATCGGTTTGGCGTTAATCAACGGTTGGTTTTAAAAAATAAAGGCCAAGTGGGTGATTTTAAGCCGCATCAATTAATGATGTCAGCAACACCTATTCCAAGAACATTAGCCATGCTGCGTTATTCAGATTTAGATATTTCTGTCATTGATGAATTACCGCCGGGTAGGACGCCTATCATTACACGTGTTTTACCGGCACAAAAGCGAGCGCAAATTATTTCTCGTATTATGGATTGGGTGAAGCAGCGGAAACAGGCTTATTGGGTTTGTACTTTGATTGAGGAGTCAGACATATTACAATGCGAGGCCGCTGAGAAAACTTGGGCGACTTTAACAACGTTGTTGCCTGGTGTCCAGATTGGGCTAGTCCATGGACGATTGAAAGCGGCTGAAAAAATGCAAATCATGGCTGATTTTAAGCAGCATAAAATTGATTTATTAGTGGCAACGACGGTCATTGAAGTAGGTGTTGATGTCGCTAATGCGGGCTTGATGGTGATTGAAAATTCTGAGCGGTTAGGTTTGTCGCAATTACATCAACTGAGAGGGCGTGTGGGGCGTGGTAAAGAGGAAAGTTTTTGTATCTTAATGTATCAGTCGCCTTTGTCGAAAATTGCGAGAGAGCGGCTGAGGATTTTAAGAGAAACCACAGATGGTTTTATACTTGCGGACAAAGATCTTGAGCTTAGAGGGGCTGGCGATGTTTTGGGTACTCGTCAGACCGGTGAAATGGCCTTTAAAGTTGCCGACCTGAGTTTACATCAAGAGTTAATTGACCAAGTTCCGGCCATAGCCGAAATGATTAATAAAGAAGCACCTGAAGTGATACAACCGATTATTGATCGGTGGCTTAGCGCTGTAGGGCAATATGCAGAGGTATAGAATTGTTAGACAAGAGTTATTTATTACGACAAGCGCCTAAGTGGTCGATAAATCGTATCGGTTCTCGGCATCAGATGCCGGCTCCTGTTCAGTCTTGGGTGTATGAACCGGGCTCATTAACGCGACGCTTACGCGACCGTTATGGAGCAGCCTTTACCGTGAAGCTTGTTTTTCAGTATTGGCGCAGGCCTTTTCATTGTGAGCGAGAGCTATTACATTTGGGCTGCTCGCATCAAGCACTTATTCGCGAAGTTATTTTGTCAGCGAATGAAAAACCATTATTGTTGGCAAGAACTGTGATTCCAAGGGCAACACTTAAAGGAACACAAAGAATTTTATCGCGTTTGGGGAATCGGCCGTTAGGCGAGGTCATTTTTTCGTATCCCAAATTACAAAGAATGGAAATGGATTATAGCCAACTCAAGCCTTTGTGCTGGACTAACGATATAGTACATCGTATTGATATAAAGGAGCCCGTTTGGGGTCGCAGAACGATTTATAGAATAAAAGAGAGTGAAATGTTGGTTAATGAGTTTTTTTTGCCGGAGTTAATTAATGATCTCCATGAATAAAGAGCAACTACAGGATCGAATTTACCAGTATTGGCTACTTGGACGGTTTGATAAGCCCATTGGGATCTTTATTTTGTTATGGCCTACATTGTGGGCTTTATGGGTTGCAGCAGATGGAAGACCATCATTTCATGTGCTTGTCGTCTTTGTCTTCGGGGTTATTTTGATGCGTGCAGCGGGATGTATTATTAATGATTATGCGGATAGGGACTTTGATCCGCATGTTGAGCGAACGCGCCAGCGCCCGATAGCATCGGGTAAGGTAAAACCCAAAGAAGCGTTGATTTTATTTTGTGTGTTGTCGTTAGTCGCTTTTTTATTGGTTTTAACCTTAAATACCATGACGATAAAGTTGTCTGTTGTCGGTGTCTTGTTAGCGGCTAGTTACCCTTTTATGAAACGCTACACGCATTGGCCTCAAGCGTATTTAGGGATTGCATTTGGCTGGGCAGTGCCTATGGCTTTTGCTGCACAGACAGGAACGATACCGTTGGTTGCCTGGCTAATGTATTTGGCGGTTGCTTTGTGGGCCTTGGTTTACGATACCATGTATGCTTTAGTTGATTATGATGATGACTTAAAAATTGGCGTTAAATCAACAGCGATTCTTTTTGGTGATCGATTCCGGGAAATTATTGCAGTCATTCAAGGTTTAAGTCTAGGACTGTTAGTTTGGGTGGGTTATTTAGAGGACTTATCAGGGGTTTATTATATCGGCTTGGCGATCGCTTTAGGGTTGTCTGTTTATCAACAGAAACTTATTTTTTATCGAAATAAGGCTAATTGTTTTCAAGCATTTTTAAATAATAATTGGTATGGGCTTGCCGTCTTTATCGGTCTTGTCTTACATTATTCAGGTATATTTTAATAAACGATGTAGGGGGCTGCTTTTAGAAGGT
>DUCI01000076.1:0-682 GCA_012959905.1 Methylococcaceae bacterium
CTATAATCACCTGTGGCTTCATGGATAAGGTACTGGGGGATAAATGTTTCAATACGTGAAAAGTGATTAAATAAGAAGATACTTCCTTGCTGAATTTGGTCACTATCAACATGAAGTTTAATATTGACTTTCAACATCTTTGTAAGCGCACGAAAAGCCCTTATTGACCAATCGTAAGTGGTCTTATCCATCCCGGACCATTGATCTTCATATTTCCGCCCATTCATAACAAATCCCTCGTATTATGAAGTGAAACTCTCAATATTTATAAATCAGTCTTGTGCGCTTATTAGTTGGATCAACACCAATACTTATAGTTCAAATTTAGTGGTGAAAAATAGTCTACATAAAAACAAAAAAAGTGACCTAAAAAAGCTACTTTCAACATGAGGTTCATGGCCCTAAAATAAGATAGTGTCAATAATAAAAATGCTCCCCTTACAGCACTGACGTAACGGTACTATTAACACGAACAGATCAAACTTCAACCATAAAAAAAGGCGCAACCAGTTACAACTCTGGTTACGCCTTAAAACGATGGTGACAGGGGAGTGTTCGCAATTCTACATCAGCTATTACGTTAACCCAGTAGAAAAACAAAGTTCAAATTATTCGAAAAACTTTCAAATATACCCAGGCTATACTGAATAAAAATTATAACCTTCAATTAAGTTATCACACC
>DUCI01000076.1:786-1575 GCA_012959905.1 Methylococcaceae bacterium
CGTTGCGTTAACACGACCGTATTGATCTTCAAAACGCACAATATCGTCCTCACCCAGATAGTTACCACTTTGAACTTCAATAATTTCCAACAATTCACGACCGGTATTAGCCAGTGAATGCTTAATGCCTAAGGGAATATACGTTGACTCATTCACATTGACGTTAAAAACCTCACCCCCACGGGTAACGGTTGCGACCCCAGAGACGACCACCCAATGCTCGGCACGTTGGTGATGTAACTGCAACGATAATTTTGCACCCGGTAATACTTTAATGTGCTTTACCTTAAAAGTAGCACTCTCATCAATACTGTCGTAAGTCCCCCAAGGCCGGTGCACTTCCCGATGCAAACTGCTTTCTTCTCGGCCCTGAAGTTTGAGTTGTTCAACCACTTCTTTCACCCGCTCACTTTCTGATAACGGCGCCACCAACACGGCATCTGCCGTATTGACAACGAGCATATCGTTAAGGCCTACGGTGGCAATTAAACCCTGACTGGAATGCAATAGACAATCCTGGCTATCTATCGCCATCACGTCCCCTTGAGTCCCATTACCCTGCCTATCCTTAGGGATGACCTCTAATAAAGAATTCCACGACCCCACATCGCTCCACCCGGCCGCCATCGGCACGACCTGTACCGGGATACCCAAGCCGATCGCTTTTTCCATCACCGCATAGTCAATCGAATCAGCGGGGCACTGCTCAAAGAGTTGTCGGTCAGGTCGTACAAAGTCTCGATCCTGCTCGGACTGCTCCATCGCCGCCACACAACCTTGATGCATGGC
>DUCI01000076.1:1633-17347 GCA_012959905.1 Methylococcaceae bacterium
ATCCCACTGTTCCACAAATAACAGCCCTCAGCAACATAGCCTTCCGCCGTTGTCTGATCCGGCTTTTCCACAAAGGAGTCGACCGGTACCACACCCGATGGGTTGGTCGTAGCAACCTCACCCGATCGGATATAGCCAAACCCAGTAGCGGGATGCGTAGGGACAATACCAAAGGTACACAAAGACCCCGTACTGGCCGAAGGCACCAATTTTGCAACAGCACTGTGAAAGGCTTCGACGGACTCAATCACATGATCGGCCGGCAATACCAACATCAACACGTCTTCAGCGTAATGCTTTTTCAAATGGGCTGCTGCCAACATAATGGCCGGTGCCGTATTTTTACCACACGGCTCAAGCAAAATACCAGAATGGTCAAAGCCACCGTCTTGTAATTGTTGCGCCACTAAAAAACGATGCGCCTCATTACACACCACTAACGGGGGCAGTGTTTCCAACGCCAATCCACTAATGCGAGAGACGGTCTCAACAAATAAACTCTGCTCAGAAACAAGATTTAAAAACTGTTTAGGGAAAAGTGTACGGGAAAGCGGCCATAACCGGGTACCGGCGCCTCCGGAAAGAATAATAGGACAAATTTTCATGTTCTTATCTTTAGCGATGATCAACTTGAAGTTTAGTTTTAATATAGTCCATATGTGATATATGCAATAAATCAGCTATTTTACGCACTAGATGTTCTTCATAGATATCAAGTTCCCCATCAGCAAAAGCAATTTCCCAGAGCAACTTGATCACAGTTATTTTTTGCTCCTGAGAAAAACCTTTATTGATTAATGATGTAAATTGATAATAATCGATCGCCTGCGTCCTTTGCTCTTCTGCCAGAACAATGACAGTATTCGCTGCCTCGTCAGAAAGCGCAAAATGCTCCTTAATACGACGCACAATCATCGCTTTTTCTTCAGGTCGTACGACATCATCCATATGCATCATTTCTATTAATAATGCTGCACACGCAAGGTGTAGCTCTTCTTCCCCAACCTGTACTGACTCACTCGGTGCTATATGTTGATCAAAAAATGACTTAATTTTATTTAACATGTTAATAACCCGTCTTCGAAATGCAATAAACCAAACTTAACAGACCTTTAAACTACTTAACCATAACATTCTCACAAACGCTATAACACACCTAAAAAATACTCAACAGACGTTTCTAGATAATTGTCTTTTCTAAAAAAATCGCATCCCCTAAAGTCGGGTCAAGCTGATAACCGCTAAACCCAGACTTACCGTATACTTCACGGGCTATTTCATTCCCGTATAAAACTTCTAGGGTTAGCTTGCAACAGCCGCGTTCTATTGCTAATTCCTCGACACGTTTAATTAACTGCGTCGCTAAACCTTGCTGCCTGAAATCCGCGTGTACAACAAGATCATGAATGTTCAATAACGGCTTGCATTGAAATGTTGAAAAACCCTCAAAGCAATTAATTAACCCCACGGGAGTTTCATCAAGATAAGCCAATACCGTTAATACATCTTGGCGTTGAGCTAGTTTTTCAATCAAATGTTGCTTTGCATAGTCAGATAACGCTTCACCACCGCCCATAGGATCACTGGCATAACACTCTAATAATGCCATCACCGCTGAGGCATGCTGAGCATTGTTAAAATCAACCGTGACCAGTTGCAGCATAACCTATGAATAATGCCGACTAATATCAGCAAAAGAGACGTACAGTAACACACCAACAACAATATAAATAAGGGGTGTCAACACGGGGAAAAGTCCCGTTCCAACAATAGCCAAGAAAAATGAAAAAGCCAATTGCTTTTGGCAAACACCATAAAAGGCTTGTGTCATCGCTTTTCCACGATGCTTCGCTTGAACCCAATTAAAACCCTGACAAGTCATTAACGGGTAACTAAACCAACTCACAAAAGACGTCAACATTAGAACCAGAAAAATCAACGTCACAATAGCCGCACGAAAAAGCCATCCTAAATATTCACGCAACCCTTGATCAAGAATGCTCTGATCAACTAATTGCCAATCAAAGAAAAAAGACATTATTTTCTCAGGCTCACCGCTATAAATATTAAAAACAACCCTAAAAACCAGCCAACACAAGGCAAGCATGACCGCCATAGAAAATGCGACCGGCAGGTGTGAGCGCATCATTTTTATAAATACCTTACAGGATTGATTTGACTGCTCTGGATCAACATAAGCGGCCATTGACACGGTCATCAAAAAACTAACTGTTGACAGTATAATCCCCAAGGCTAACGATATACGCCCGACCGATAGCAACACAGTCATGACCAAGAGGTAACTCAACCAAACCCCAGGTCGATACCGTAACAATCTTAAACCTGCTTTAACCCAGTTCGAGAAAGTGACCTCTGATTGTTTCACTGTTATAGCGATCTAATTTTCTGTATCCCTACTGAAGCTCGAATCTTCTGCATAAAAGGAACACTCACTTCCCGTGCTCTCACAGCCCCTTCAATTAACGCTTGCTCTATTACATCTGGCGATTGAATAAGCTCGTCATAATGTGCTCTGGCCGGCGCAATCTGATCATTAATATATTCAAATAAATGTTTCTTCATTTCACCCCAAGCAATCCCCTCCGCGTAGCGTACCCGCATAGCATCAAGTTCAGCAGGTGTTGCAAAGGCCCGATAAATACTAAATAAAGTGCAACTGTCTGGATCTTTCGGCTCGCCTGGTTCTAAAGAATTAGTTTTAATTTTATTAATCAATTTACGGAATTTCTTTTCTGGGGCAAACAATGGAATCGTATTATTATAACTTTTACTCATCTTTCGGCCGTCTAATCCAGAAAGTGTAGCCGCATTATTATCCACCACGGCTTCAGGTAAAACAAAATGCTCACCAAAAATGTGATTAAACCGACCGGCAATATCACGTGCCATTTCAATGTGTTGTATTTGGTCTTTACCGACGGGAACTTTATGCGCATTGAACATTAAAATATCTGCCGCCATTAAAACAGGATAACTAAAAAGCCCCATGGTTATCCCTTTATCGGGATCGGCGCCCCCTTCCTGTTCATTTGCATCCACCGATGCTTTGTAAGCATGCGCTCTGTTCATTAATCCTTTCGAAGTCACGCATGTTAACATCCAGGTTAATTCAAGAATTTCTGGAACATCTGATTGTCGGTAAAAGATTGCATTTGAAGTATCAAGACCCAGCGCCATCCAGGTGGCGGCAATTTCTAAACTTGACTGCCTAACCCGCTCTGGCTCATGGCATTTAATGAGAGCATGATAATCAGCTAAAAAATAATACGGGGTAACCTGAGCATCATTACTCGCAATAATTGCAGGCCTAATAGCCCCCACATAATTGCCAAGATGCGGCGTCCCTGTTGTTGTAATACCGGTTAGAACGGTTTGTTTACTCATGGGCCTAAAATCCACTTTAGTACTAGCCAACGGCTAACTGTTTAAAAAATGACCCTGTCCATGACAGCGCCCGATGCAAAGGGCTAGCCCTGAAATCCTCAGCCACTAGCGCTAATTAAACGGCTTAATATGCCACAGTCTAACTTGAATAGCTATATTTCAAGGTCACTGACCTTAGAATTAAGACCACCAAACGCAAAATATTTTTTTATAGTAAACTTATCAGCACCTAACCCACACAAGCGCCCCAAATTACAAAAACAAAGCAACTAAGCCATGTCTTTACCTATTAATAAGCTCTCGACAACAATACCGATCAGTTATCGCTTCTTTAACAACAATCAACAGTATCAGGGGACATGCACAACATTGACTGATAATAAGTTAATCTTTAACACCGACTCAACCATCCAGACAGGGTGGGCACTAGAAGTCACCTTATCACCACAACAATTATCTGACGTTTCTTTTACCGCACTGATTGAAGTAGAATCAAGCACACGCATTGATCACCAACACTTTGAAATTAGTGCTATTATCAACACCATTAAAGCGCATTAAAGACTGCCATTACAGACTCTCAATCTGTTAATCAACTGAATCATGTACTCAATCACCAAAGAAATTTATTTTTGCTACGGCCACCGACTAATGAACCATGCCGGTAAATGCCAACATCTCCATGGCCACAGCGTAAAGGCCGCTATTACCGTTGCCGCAGATGAACTCAATAATCACGGAATGGTTTGTGATTTTTCAGATATCAAAGCCAGCGCCAGTGCCTACATAGAAGAGCAATTAGACCATAATTTTTTAGTTTATCAAGATGATCCTATCATCCCATGGCTCAAACAAAATAACGAACGATTCATGGCTTTAAACGAACACCCAACCGCTGAAGTTCTTGCCAAAATGATTTTTTTTCACATGAAAGAACAGGGCTTCAACATTGAGCAAGTGGTCCTCTGGGAAACCGCTAGTTCATCTGCTTGCTACCGTGAATCCTAACGATGTCAAAACTACACCTTGTCAACAAATCGTTTTGCCTAGAAAAAATATGCGAATCTAATTATCAAAAACTCTTCACCCTGATACCGCAAATCACCCAAATCAAAGAATCCGCTATAGGTGCCGCTAACGTCCCCTTAGCGTTACATTTATCGGTCATTGATCGCGCGCCATACACCTTAACACTCGAACTCAGCCACTGTTTTGAGCAACATAAAACACACGCTTTTGAACCCGCCGTCAACATCAAAGTTTACTTAGATGCACAAATGGTCGAAGTCATTCGTCACCACGAACGACCCCATGTCTTCCAAGCTATCAAGAGTGCCCGGCATTCCATTGCTATTAGGGACTACAAGTGGTCTTTAAATTATTTCCTGGGTCAATGGCTCGATCATTGCCTAAAAAATAACTATCATTTCAATAACACCGAACAACCGGCCAATATATAAATCAATCCACCAATTCTCTTTCTAACGCCGCCTTAACACAACGAATAACACCGTAACTGTAAGCCCCATCTAAGGCGTCATAAACTCCACGCAGTGTCTGACTCTGTTCATCGGCGGACTCTAAAATAGCGTGCTCAATCACCATAACTTCTTGTTTTGAAACAGGTACAACTTCGGTTAATTTAACCCCCCCTGAGGTTACCCCTTCAGCCAAATGCGCGTAAACCGTTTCCAACGTAATCTGTCTTCTTTGTGAGATGGCTGCAACAGTCAGACCCGCCTTAAAAAAATCCAATGTTGTCACAACCGTTTCGGTCATCTGTTTATCATCCGGCAATTTAACAAAGCGTTCAATAACAGCTAGGAATTGATCGCCGTAGAGCGCCAACTTACGATCCCCAACCCCTGATAACGCCTTAAATTGCTCATTGCTTCTGGGTAACCGGTCTTTCATTTGAACCAATGTTGCATCATGAAAAATTTGATACGGTGGGACTTTCTGCGATTCTGCGATCTCCCAGCGTTTAGCGCGCAGAGCCTCCCAGAGTCGTTTCTCACGACGCCCCACGCTTCCGGATCTAAAAGCATTACTCACGTAAGCTTGCTGAACCCGCTGTTCTTTTCGTAGCACCAAGGTAAGCTCACCGCGTAAAACAGGCCGACAACGTTCGGTTAATTGATAGCTCCCATGCCCTTCTAAATCAACCGTTATTAAGCCTCTAGCCAAAAGTTGCCGATAAATTGATCGCCATTGGCTTCGCGTTCTATCCACGCCTAACCCATACACAGATAGCTTATTATGGCCAAAACGAGTAATCCTATCGGTTACTTTACCTTGAAGCACATCGACTAAATACTCTACGCCAAAACGTTGTCCCGTACGATAAACACAAGAGAGTGCTTGTTGCCCTGCAACGGTGCCATCCCACGTTGCTACGGGCTCTAAACAGGTATCACAATTATTACACCCCTGATACTCAACCGGCTCACCAAAATATTCCAATAAAACCTTACGTCGGCATTCTATTTGCTCACATAAGGCCAACATTGCATCAAGTTTATGTCGCTCAACTTGCTTTTGAACATCACCCAATGTGAGTGACTGACTCACCATCTGGCGTAAGGTCACCACATCTTGCAACCCATAGACCATCCAGGCATTCGCGGGTAAACCATCTCTCCCTGCCCGACCGGTTTCCTGATAATAAGATTCAATACTCTTAGGGAGGTCAAGATGCGCTACAAATCTTACATTGGGTTTATCAATGCCCATGCCAAAAGCAATAGTCGCCACCATGATCAGCCCCTCTTCCCGCAAAAACCGCAATTGATTGCTCTGCCTATCTCCAGGTGACATTCCTGCGTGATACGGTAGGGCAGCAATCCCTTGACTGGTTAAGCGACTCGCTGTTCGCTCCACCTTCTTTCGGGATAAACAATAGATAATGCCAGAATCTCCACGATGCTCTTGTTGAATAAAAGCCACTAATTGCTCATGGGGCTTTTGTTTTTGCAAAATTCGATAGCGAATATTCGGACGATCAAATCCCGCCTTAAAAACCTGGTCGCTGCCAATCGATAACCGGTTAATAATCTCCTGTTGGGTTCGAGGATCAGCTGTTGCCGTCAAGGCCATAATGGGCACCTGTGGGAAATGCTCTGCCAACACCGATAACTGCAAATAACTTTCTCGAAAATCATGCCCCCACTGCGAAACACAATGCGCTTCATCAACAGCAAACAAGGTTACCTTAATGGTTTTGAGAATAGTCAATAGCCCGCCTGACAGTAACCGTTCAGGGGTAATGTAAAGTAATTGTAATTCATTGCGCTGTAGCGATGCTTTTATCGACTGCGACACTACCGCTGTTTGCGTAGAATTTAACGTTGCCGCCTTAACACCAGCCTGGTGTAGTGCAGTGACCTGATCTTGCATCAATGCAATTAACGGCGACACAACCACACCGACCCCGCCATCGACCAATGGAGGAATTTGATAACACAACGATTTCCCACCCCCAGTAGGCATTAGCACGAGGGAATTTTTCCCCGTCAATGTGTGAGCGATAATGGCTTCTTGAAGCCCCCGAAAACTGTCGTAGCCAAAAACAGTCTCAAGAACTAATCGTGCCTTTTCAAGATGATTATTATTTTCGGTCACATCAAGGTTTTTTTTAATTTGTGTTTCAATCTATAATGGGACGTTATTATAACTGTATTGCAACACATACAGACATCCACGACCATTTTTTACAAGGATCTTGTATTTTGGATAATCTAACGCCAAAGCGTTTTAGCCAATTAATCGACTCTGGCCAAGAAAAACTCATCATAGGCGGACTAAAAGGCATTGAAAAAGAAAACCTAAGATTATCCCAAACAGGTTTTATCGCTCAAACACCCCACCCCAAGGCCTTTGGTGCCGCCCTAACACACACCAGTATTACCACCGATTATTCTGAAGCCTTGATGGAACTCATCACACCGCCTTCTGTGCAAATCACTGATTCGTTAAATTATCTTAATAAGATTCATCAATTTGTCTATGACCATCTTCCGGATGAATTTCTACTTGCCGCAAGCATGCCCTGCGGTATTGATGGTGACAAAAGTATTCCTATTGCCCAATATGGCACATCCAATATTGGGCAGATGAAACATATCTATCGCCAAGGCCTTGGGCATCGTTATGGACGAACGATGCAGGCTATAGCCGGCATCCATTTCAATTATTCTATCCCCGAACAACTGTGGCCAACATTACAGGCCTTAAATAAGAATTCACAACCCGCGCAAGACTTCATTGCCGATCAATACTTTAATCTTATTAGAAACTTCTTAAATCAAGGCTGGTTGCTACTCTATTTATTCGGCGCCTCACCCGCCATTTGCAAGAATTTCTTTAAAGATCGCCCTTTGACCCATAATACTTTTGAGTCTTTTGACAACCATACCTTTTATCTGCCGTATGCAACATCACTTAGAATGAGTGATATTGGTTATAAGAGTGACAACCAAGCCAATCTGGAAATTGATTACAACAGCTTAGTCGGCTACGTCAATAGTCTCACTGCGGCGATTGAAACGCCTTATGCGGATTATAAAAAAATTGGCCTTAAAAATAACGGTGACTATAAACAACTCAATACCAATATATTGCAAATAGAGAATGAATTTTATAACACGATACGCCCTAAGCAGATTAGTGCTTCGGGTGAAAAACCTACCCTGGCATTACAACGCCGAGGTATTCAATACGTGGAAATCCGTTCGCTTGATCTTGATATCTACCACCCTAGCGGAATCGATACCCATACCGCTCACTTTTTAGAAGCTTTTTTACTAACCTGCTTGTTTCAAGAAAGCCCCAAAAGCACCCTAAAACAGCAACAGATTAATAACCAGAACTTATCAACTGTGGCCCATGAAGGTCGCCGTCCTGACTTATTACTCAATCAAAATGGCAAAAAAATAACCCTCACGGAATGGGCGATTAATATCCTAGAAAGCATGGCGCCAATCTGCCAAACCTTGGACCAAGGCCAAATCGGCAACCCGTATCAAAATGCCTTAACACAACAAATCAACTGCACCACTCAACCAGAGCAGACCCCTTCGGCTAAAATCATAGCGGATATGCAAAAAAACCAACAACCTTTTGCTCGATTTGCCATTGAACAATCACGCCTGCACGAACGCCATTACCGTCAGCAACAACTCAGCACAGCAGAAACTGACACATTCACTAAAATGTCAATCTTGTCAAAAAAACGCTTAGCCGAAATTGAAGCAAGTGACCGTATAAGTTTTGATGATTTTCTGGCACAATATTTCCAACAACACTAATTGATTAAATACAATCACCATGATTGACACTTCACTGAACACGGCACAATTACAACTAGAACTAGCTGATAAATCTCCTCGCGCTATTCTCAAGCACGCATTGGAACAATTTGATCATATCGCCTTGTCATTTAGTGGCGCTGAAGATGTCATCCTCATTGATATGGCACTGAATATTAAAAAAGATATTCAAGTATTTTCACTGGACACCGGGCGCCTGCACCCTGAAACCTATCAATTTATTGAGCAAGTTCGCAACCATTACCAACTCAATATTGAATTATTAACGCCAGACTTTAAGACACTCGACCATTTTGTACAGCAAAAAGGCCTGTTTAGTTTTTTTAAAGACGGCCACCAAGAGTGTTGTGGTATCAGAAAGGTCCAGCCCTTACAAAGAAAACTGCTCAACCTTGATGCCTGGATAACGGGGCAACGCATGGATCAAAGTTTAGATACACGGCAAAATTTACCGGTTATACAAGAAGACAAAACTTTCTCAACTCAAAGTCATCACCTTATAAAATTCAATCCATTAGCCAACTGGAGCTCACAACAAGTTTGGGATTATATCGAGGCCTATCAGGTCCCATTCAACACACTCCATAGCAAAGGCTTTGTCAGTATTGGTTGTGAACCCTGCACGCGTAGCATTACCCCTAATCAACACGAACGCAGTGGTCGTTGGTGGTGGGAAACAGATAAAAAAGAATGCGGCCTTCATGCCGGGAACCTTAAATAAAAAAATTAACGTCACTCACTAATTCTAGCCCTCAAAGAAATATCATGCCTGATAATAATTTTACCCTTCACCACGTTAGCCTATTGGTTCAAGATACCGAAACTTCTGTGACCTTCTACCAACGAATGCTTAACCTAAAGCGCATTACTCGCCCTGACTTAGAGTACCCAGGCGCCTGGTTTCAGATCGGTAACCAACAAATGCACCTTATTGAACTCAGCAACCCAGATCCCATAACCGGTCGACCTAAACACGGTGGCCATGACCGCCATGTTGCATTCACGGTTAGTAATATTGATCTCATCGTAGAAAAACTTGATGCAAATAACGTGGCCTATAGCCTAAGCCGTTCAGGACGACGCGCACTCTTCTTTCGCGACCTTGATGGCAATGCTATTGAGGTTTTTGAACAACCCTAAAATTAAATCACCCAGAAAGCTGTGGCCCTTCTAGCCACAACTTTCTCTTAAACCACCAATAACCTTAAGGCCGATAATGCAATTGCTGCACGCGCTCTAGAATCGCTTCGGCATGACCCTCATGATTCACCCCATAGTAAGCTTCAACCAGCTCACCTGCTTTATTAATAATAAAGGTTGACCGAAGGATTGCCATTGAAGTCACACCCGCTCTTACTTTTTCCCGCCAGACATCATAATCCGCACATAATTTACCACTGACATCAGACAATAAGGCAACATTTAACTTAAATTTATTAATAAAATCCTGATGACTTTCGCAGCTATCTTTACTGGCTCCTAATACAACCGTATCAAAATCAGAGAATTCATTTGCCAGACGAGTAAAATCATTCGCCTCAATCGTACATCCCGGCGTATCATCTTTAGGATAAAAATATAACACGACATTACGCTTACCCTGGTAATCATCAAGACTAATACTTTTACCGGCTTCATTCTCGACAGAAAACGCCGGTGCTTTTTGACCCTTTACTAACATGCTCCCACCCCTTTTTGTTTTTTAAACCACCCTTTTGCAACGGTTATAGCTCAACCCATCACGCTTATTATCCTTTACTCAAAACATGCCTTACCAAAATGGCACCCTATCAATCACCTCCGAAAACTTTTAAATTTCTTATGAGCGCGTTAATTCTTCCACAACACCGTCAACGCCGATATAAATAACAGAAGCTAAATCACGAAAAACACCATGCTCAATAACCCCAGGCATCGCGTTTAAAGTCGTGTCTATTTGTTCCGCCGTTAACAAAGATCCAAAATCAACATCTAACACCAAATTACCATAACTGGTCACCGCAAGCCCACTGTTATTGGCATTAGGCCGTAACACAGCTTGACCACCGACCCCTTGTAACGCCTGCACCACCAATTGCCACGAAAAAGGAATCACCTCGACAGGAACAGGAAAACGATCACCGATCTGCCGAACCCGTTTACTCTCATCAATCAAAACGATAAACCTATCAGCCGCTGTTGCTAAAATCTTCTCCCGCACCAAGTCAGCACCTTGACCTTTAGATAAAACTAAATCATCGGTCACCTCATCAGCCCCATCGACATAATAATCAAGTTGATTCAAGTGTTCTATGGCCATTATCGGCAACCCTAATCGTTGAGCCTTTTGCATACTTACAATTGAACTGGCAACGGTTTGCACATCCAATCCTTCTTCATGATGCCGTTGAGCCAAGGCTTCAATAAAACAATCTGCACTTGAACCGGTTCCTAACCCAACAACCATACCCGAGCTGACTTCCATCGCCGCCTTTTTTGCCACTCGCTCTTTATCGTTCATAAGTACTCCCTAAATCGATTTTCAACAACACGCACTCAAGGTTTAACTTGATATGTTTGTGAAAAGACCTTGCCATCCGTATCAATCGCTTCGGCACGTAATTCACCGGCTGACTGAGGCACAAAATAAAATCTAAAATTAGGATCTGCACTAATCGCAATATCCGTCTTAGCCGTCAGTACCGGCTGACCATCAAACGTTACCTTTACTTTTTCCACATAATAAGCAGGACGTATAAAGCGACTGACTTGATCCATTTGCATCCCGGTAATATTAGGGTGACTGATTAATAATTGCGCCAAGTTGGGCTCATTGGGCTGTGCGCGACTGGGAAACTTAAACTTCATACGTCCTAATCGCTGCATCGCTGCATCTAAATCTGCTCCAATTGGGGCCGAACAACCTCCACTGGCCTTGACAAACTTTTTCACCATGAAAAGCTGACCATCATTCATTTCTGCAATGGCACGCACATAGCTGTAGGAATTAACGCGAAGACGCAGAGCAACATCCGCTTTACCACTTAAGGGCGTGAAATTAAACTCAGCGGCAAAAGGTATCGGATTCTTATCCACAATCAAGGTGATTTTTTTTATATATTTCTCATTCGTCTGATTGATCTTACTGGTCACCCTAATCGGAACCAAGGCGGCATCTTCTGCACGGTAAGGCGCCTCTATAGCAATAATATTTTCGGCTTCACTAATCGCACGCCCTGAAAAAAACTGCCCCTTCAATTGATTCTGCCAAACCGATTCATCAACACCGGCAGAAACGACGTTAATAAAAGACACTAAACATAAACTCAAAATCACGCTAACTATTTTCATAAAGAACCTCTTATCGTATTAATCTTCCCACTCTAATTCAGCAAAAACGAATGTTATATTTTTTTTATGGAAAACATCAAACAATGCCCACTGTCCTGCTGCATTTTGACCCACCTCGGCAATAGCTTGTTCAATAAACTTTCCCTCTTTGATCATTGCCCGCACTTCTCTCAATAACATGGTCAAATATGACTCTTGGCGTTGCAATGCGACTCGCCAGTTATCAATAACCGGCCCATGTCCTGGAACCACACGTTTAATCTTTAAACGTGACAAGCCTTTCAATTCTTTTAACCAGCCCTTAAGACTGCCATCAACTACAGGTAGATGCTCGACAAACAACAAATCTGATAACCATAACGTCTGACTGTTCTCATCAAATACAGACAAGTCATTGTCTGTATGGGCACTATCGTGCGCTGTAACCCTCAATACTCTGCCCCCTAAATCCAACGTTAAAGAATCAGTCACCGCAATATCTGGCAGCACTATATCTTGCAGCGTTAAGTTAATTCCTAACTGCTCCATAGAACGTTGGGTATAAAAAGTCGCTCGCGCTTGCAGAGCACGCGTGAGATTCTTATGACCGATAAATTGCACGCCGCTCTCTTTAAAACTACGATTGCCAAAAATATGATCGGGATGTACATGACTATTTATCACATAACAAATCGGCACGTCGGTAATTTTCTCAATCGCCTCTTTCAGCAAACGGCCTTGTTCTCGATTACCCCCTGAATCCAAAACAGCGACACATTGCTGACCAACCACAAACCCAATATTAGCTATCGCACCATGATTGGTTCGATTAGGCAGCTCATGGCGACCTAAATGAAAATACAATCCTGGTGCGACCTTCTGTACCGTAAAAGCCTCCTTTATCTTGGCTTGGCATTGCACTGTGAAAAAGCCCAGCCATAGGCTTAAACTGACTACCCAAAAAGATTTCATTTCGAACCACTCTCCTTCTGATCGCACAATTCTAAAAAAGCTTTCACTGCACGCGACTGAATAGCGACTTTCGGTGCAATAATATTCAAATGCCACAACAACCCACTGGTTGAATTTAACCGACGAGCCACTAAACCTTCGCGCTCATAACGCAAAGCCTGAGAAGAAGAAAAACCAATCCCTAACCCGGCTCTCACAGCCTCTTTAATACCCGAAACGCCCATGACTTCTATATTAACAGGAATCTCCAATTTCGCTTTTGCTAACGCTCGTTCTAAAACCTGACGCGCGCCTGATTCAGGCTCACGCCAAATAACCGGGTAGTTAAGTAACGCATGCAGCGGTACCGACTCAGAATACAGATGGGCAAGCTCATGACCTTCCGGTAAAACCAACACAATTTCATCCTCTTGCCACGGTATTAATTGATAATTCTTAGGCAATGATTCTCGGTCAATCGGTCCTTCAATAAAGCCCAAATCGAGACTACTCAGGTTGTTCAGAATTTCATGGGTATTCCCCGTTTTCATAAAGACTTGCACACCGTGATGCAGCGTTTGTAATTGCACAACATATTTAGGTAAATAAAAGCTGGCTATGGTCATGGTTGAGCCAATCCGAAGCGTCCCTGCATTGATTTCCTGCAAACAACGAACAAATTCATTGGCTTCATTAAAACTTTTCTCAAAGTTACTGGCATGCTCCAACAAACTCTCCCCGGCCGGCGTTAAGACAATACGATGCCCCTCACGCTCATACAACGGTTCACCCACAACGCCTTGCAATAATTTCAATTGCCCAGATACCGCCGGCTGACCAATATTTAACGCCTGCGCGGCCCGAGTTATACTACAAAACTTGGCGACCACACAAAAAGTCAGTAAATGCTGTGGATTCAACATAAAAGTGTTTCAAATAAGAGTAACGATTAACAAATAATAAGCCCCTAACTATATCATTTTTAATGATAGAAACGTCACAAATAATGACTTGAAAGCAATGTACAATCTACTGTAAAGTTTACCCATTTTTTAGCATAAGTCATTAAATTTGCTAATCATTTTACAGCTATTAGGGGACCTGAGTGGCAACCACACATATTGATGCAGATCAAATCGTCAAAAAAAAACGCAAAGGCCGAAAAGGCCATTCCGTTGACTTAACGACCCTCAGAGAAATCCAAGAACTTTTAGGCAATGAACCGCGCCGTTCCGACCTGTTGATTGAGCATTTACATAAAATACAAGACCAGTACCATCATATTTCTGACAAGCACTTAACCGCTTTAGCGCACGAAATGAACCTATCGACGGCTGAAGTCTTTGAGGTTGCCAGTTTCTATCATCACTTTGATATTGTTAAAGCGGGCGAAAATCCACCGCCAAACTTAACGGTTCGGGTCTGTGAATCTATTTCTTGTGAACTTGCCGGTGCTAAAGACTTACTCAGTACGCTACAAAATACGCTAGGTGACACGGTCCGCCTACAACCGGTTCCCTGTGTCGGTCGCTGCCAAGAAGCACCTGTTGCTGTTGTCGGTCAAAATCCAATTGCCCACGCGACGGTAGATAAAACCGTTTCCGCTATTGAAACCAAGCAAATTAACGCACCAATAGCTGACTACATAACGCGTGACCAATATGAACAAGACGGTGGCTACCAAACCTTGCGCAGTTGTCTCGATGGCGAACGTGATGCTGAACAAATCATCACACTCATGGAGAATTCCGGCTTACGCGGCTTAGGTGGTGCAGGTTTTCCTGCCGGCAAAAAATGGCGCATTGTCAAAGGTTACTCAGGCCCTAGAATGATGGCCATTAATATCGATGAAGGCGAACCTGGCACCTTTAAAGATCGTCATTATCTTGAACAAGATCCACACCGTTTTCTTGAAGGCATGTTAATTGCCGCCACTATAGTTGATTGCGCTGAAATATATATTTATTTACGCGACGAATATGCCGGTTGCCGAGAAATTCTGACCCGTGAACTTCAGAATTTAACAAATAACCCACCGTCTGCATCCCATCAACTGCCTAACATACAACTGCGTCGCGGAGCGGGTGCTTATATTTGTGGTGAAGAATCTGCCATGATCGAATCCTTAGAAGGTAAACGCGGTATGCCGCGTCTGCGCCCGCCTTATTTAGCCGAAGTTGGTTTATTTGACCGGCCCACGCTTGAACACAACATGGAGACTGTTTACTGGGTTCGAGATATTATTGAAAAAGGCCCGGAATGGTTTAGTTCGCACGGTCGTCATGATCGTAAAGGCTTACGCTCTTTTTCCGTTTCCGGACGCGTCCAGAAACCCGGTGTCCACCTCGCCCCAGCAGGGATCACCATCAAAGAACTTATTGAAGAATATTGTGGTGGAATGCTACCCGGCCAACAATTTTATGGTTACTTCCCCGGCGGTGCCTCAGGCGGTATTTTACCTGCTTCTATGGGCGATATTCCTCTCGACTTTGACACACTCAATCAATACGGCTGCTTTATCGGATCCGCTGCCATCATTGTACTTTCTGACCAAGATAGTGCCAAAGACTGCGCCATTAACGCCATGAAATTCTTTGAAGAAGAGTCCTGTGGCCAATGTACACCTTGTCGCGTAGGGACCAGTAAAGCCGTTGGACTCATGGAACAATCTCAATGGGACACTGAACTACTGGAAGAGCTCTCATCTGTCATGTGCGATGCT
>DUCI01000077.1 GCA_012959905.1 Methylococcaceae bacterium
GTTGTTGATTGGCTCAGTAAGCCTTTAAGCAGCCCACTTATCCCCGCAATACGCCCATTTAAAAGCATAAACAGGCTGGTGCCTAAGCCAATGAGAATACCGCCGAAAAGAGCGGAATAAGGAGTGAAATTTTCCATTGTTAAACTAAGCCTTATAAATTATGAATTAAATTTTCCAAAAATAGCCCATCTCAAAAGCATCTTTCTCACGACTCACATGCTCTTTGAAGACAGGTTGATAGGCTATATTCCATTCGCCCTACTGACCGGTAGTTTAACTCAAAACAAAAGTCATGTGTTTATTGGCGCCCCTAGGGGTAATCACATGAAACAACAACGTCTCACCCTTAAAAGTGACCATCATTCCAACGATAACCGGCACCTAAAGTATCCGCTTAGGTAACGTCAAATTGCAAGCCATGTCGGTATTTTCATAAGAATTATTATTTGCATTGAGAAAATACCGCAGAGTTTAGTACACTAAACTGGCATTAAATCCCTAGCTCAATCACTTATATTGATGACCTTTTGCAATTTTAACCACTGGAGCACGTCATGAAATACATAGGATACATGCTGATCTTTCTTTCAAGCATCGCGAGTGCTGAAGAGTTATATTTTTGTTCTGACAATCAGGCGACGGGATTTAAGAAAAAATCTAACTACTATATGCCAACAACATTTAATTTACAAAAATTTGAATTGAAAATATTAGATGATGATCGTATTCAAATTAACTCACCGTCGATGGACAGTTCCGGGTTATTTAGCTGTATAAAACCCATACGCTTTACCCCAAAAAAATTAAGCTATGACGTATTGAAACACTGGAAGTCTTGCACCTCCTCTAACGGTTACCTTTTTAATTTTAATGCAACCAATAAGCGCTATGTTTTTGCAAAAGGTTACGGTTATGTGTTTTCTGATAACGCAGGTGATGCCGTCGCTATCCGAACAGGCACCTGTAGTAAAGATTAATGACCCGGTTCTCGCTTAGCCTTCAAGGTATGTTTTGTTATTGAAATTCTGAAACAGAACGCCTCACTGACAAGAACATACCGTCATGCTATTTAAGCCGCATTTCCCTTGTTTTTTCTAGCTGGCAAAACTAAATACCGCCCCTAAAACGCCACCAAAGATACCGCCCCACACAACCAGCCACCCTAAATGAACTTTAATGATTTTTTGCACCATCTCTTTAACCAACTGAGGTGTTAATTCATTCAAACGCTTATCAATAACCGTTTCTATTTTAGACACAATATCCTGTCCTACTTTGTGAGAATCTAGCCCTTGCTTTAATACATCTTTAAAACGATCGGACTCAACCATGTCACGCAAGGTGGTTTTCATTCGATCCATAAAGGGTTCTCTCAAAGGGACCAGTGCTTGCTCTCCACCCATCATTTGCAACATAGCGCCAAAAGAGGATTCCATAATAGAAGCCACTAATCCCTCATAAATTTTGTCATAATCAATGGCGTTCAAGAGCGGATCGATATTTAAAACATGACTGCCCTGTTGCTCTTCCGCTTCAATAAATTGCTCAACATTTTCTTGGGTAAAAAACTGCTTCATCATTAAATCTTTAATCGCCAACTTAAATTCATCAAAACGATTAGGAATCACCCCAGAGCCATACAGAAAAGGTACTTTTTCAAATAGCATATGAATGGCTAACCAATTCGTCACCGCACCGGAAAGTGCAAAAAAACCAATCGATTTCATCAATTCCGGCTGCACAGGACCTAAATAACCGGCCGCAATAATTAAAACAGCGATTAAATTGGTCAAAAAACTCTTATTAAAAATGTATTTCATGGTTTTATATCTTTTGGATTCTTTAAAGGATGGGGGACAACATATTTCTTACCGCCAAAAACCCATAAGCCATCAAGACTTACGTTTGCTGAGTGACTACCATTGAATAATTAAACAGGGTCAAACATTAGGATGGGTATTTTATAATAATCCACGATAATGTCGCTACGCTGAATATTGGGTCTATTTAAGACTTACTTTACTTCTAATTAGAAATGCATCCCTTCAATAAAGCGAGACCTAGAAACACCTTATGTTAACTACTCGAGAACAGCTCTATTTAACGTTATCAGATCGTCAGCCAGTAGACTTTTATCGCAATATCAAAGACTTGTGTCACTGCTTCCTATTGCCTAGATAAATGGCGTATCTGTTGAAAATGAATGACTTTCAATCATAAAACTAGAATTAGACACATGACTCATCATGTACCCTGACCAAAAATACATCACCCCAACAAACAATATAACCAACAAGCACCCACAACCCACAGGATTAGATTCTTCGGGCAACCCAAATTCTCTATAAATATCATTTCGTTTTCGGGTGTTTAGGGCAGTTAAAATAACCCAAACGATGATCCAAACACCACCGGTAAAAAAACTCAGTAATGCATGGAGAATGTGATTAGTTTGATAGCGCTCAAGGCTAATTCTCGCTCGCTCCAATTCACTCATCAATCATCATTTTAATTAGTTATATTAAAGAAAATCTTACCTCACAGTATGGGTATTAAACAAGCGCACCCACAAGAAAAACGCACCCCAACTAGTGCTAGGATGCGCCTCACCTTAATTTTAAAGAAGTATGTCACGCTGATGCAATGCACCAGCGCCCAAATCAACGATAAGCCGTTATTGTGAGGATAATGGAAGTGAACGTCATTTCATGAATGATTTAATGAAATTTAACACCCTAGTCAACCGGTTAAAGGTACATTTTACAAATTGACCGCCATTGTGCTTGTAGCGTTTTTTAAGTGCTTTTTTCACTTCCCAAGTGCCTTTATAGCCTAATGGAAATACCACTAAGTCACCCGCTTTGAAAGTCGT
>DUCI01000078.1 GCA_012959905.1 Methylococcaceae bacterium
CTTATTGTCATCGATCGTCACCGATTCAACCTGCCCATAAGACACGGCTTCAATAAAACGTGAATAAGACAATGTTGAATCATTACGGTCTTTTGGGGCAAAACCATTAAATACCGACATTAGTGCAATACCGATAACAACCCACAATAAAATATTTTTTAACATAATTTTTTAACCTAACCGTCTTTAGCCGTATGATTATTCATGAAAACAGGACTATTGTAACAAGTCACTGCCACTTTAGTATTAATTCGTTACTCAATCAGCCTTGGAATACCCTTCCACAGCGACAACACTTCAATAGCAACTTTTTATTAACTAACCCTACCAACATATGGGCTAATTATCATTTTTAAAGCCTTTACCTAAAATATAAACCTCTTTGCTTCTGGGCCGTGAAGCCTTAGGCTTACGAATCAATACCTTAGAGAATACTGCACTGACCGATTTCTTATACGCATCAAAACCCTCTCCTTGAAAAACTTTAACCACAAAACAACCATCAGCACTTAAAACAGTCGCTGCCATTTCCAAGGCTAATTCTGCTAAATAAATTGATTGCGGCTGATCTATCGCTTTATTACCGGTCAAATTAGGCGCCATATCTGACAAAACCACATGAACAGGAATGTTTTCAAGAACCCGAGATAGCTCGGCCATTACCGCCTCTTCTCGAAAATCACCCTGAACACAATGCACCCCTTCAATAGCCTCAATGGGCAAAATATCCAGCCCAACAATACGCCCCTGCCCTTTCAATAATCGTTTGACATACTGCAGCCAGGCGCCAGGCGCTGCACCAAGGTCAACGACATTCATACCCGGACGAATCAAATTATCTTTTTTCTGAATTTCCTGTAACTTAAAAACGGCACGCGAACGAAAGCCTTGCATTTTAGCTTGCTTTACAAATTCATCGTTAAAGTGCTCTTGTAACCATTGATTACTGCTCTTACTTCGTCCCATACCCTTCCGCTTTTAGTGTAAAATTACCTTTGGAAATTTAAAGGATACCCTCGTGAATACTATCGAAAAAAAGAAACTACGTGCTGATGCGCATCGACTAAAACCTGTTGTCACCATAGGTCAAGCAGGATTAACTGAAGCGGTCATTGCAGAAACAGAAATCACCTTAAACGATCATGAATTGGTAAAAATCAAAATACGAACCAATGATCGTGAATTACGCAAACAACTCACCCAAACACTTTGCCAAAGAACGCGCTCAGAACTGATCCAGCAAATCGGTCAAATCTCGGTCATTTACCGAAAAAACCCAAATAATTAAATATATTTAATACCCAATATTTCATATTCCTTATCCCCGACGGGCGCTTTAACAGTCGCCACGTCCTCTACTTCTTTTCCAATTAATGCGCGCGCAATCGGTGACCCCACTGAAATACGCCCCGCTTTAATGTCCGCCTCATCTTCACCCACAATTTGATAGGTGACCGTTGCGCCACTAGCAATATCTTCAATCTCTACAGTGGCCCCAAAAATAACCTTCCCGCCTGCATTAATTTGCGTCACGTCAATGACTTGCGCATTAGATAACTTACCTTCTATCTCAGCAATGCGCCCTTCCGCAAAACTCTGCTGTTCTCGTGCCGCATGATATTCAGCATTTTCCTTTAAATCACCGTGCTCCCGCGCTTCAGCAATAGCGTTAATTATTCTGGGACGCACAACTGTTTTTAACTCAAACAATTCTGCGCGTAATTTTTCAGCACCAGAAACGGTTAACGGAACTTTATTCATAATTTAACTCTCATAATCTAAAAAAACGGCCACGACAAGACTTACCCTAACTGCTCATGTAACTCTTGCAAACTGGTTACCGTAATACCCTCTAACTCACCCAACCCTAAACACATCGCACTCGCGCCTGCCATGGTTGTAAAATAAGCCACACCATGTTGTAAAGCAGCCCTGCGCATCGTAAATGAATCGGTGATCGCTTTAGCACCTTCGGTCGTATTAATAATAAGTTGAATCTGGTCATTCTTTATCATATCTACGGTATTCGGACGTCCCTGATTAACCTTATGTACCACAGCACACTCGTAACCACCCTCGGTAATGACAACAGCACTCCCTGCTGTTGCAATCAACTTATAGCCTTTAGATGTTAACATCCTGGCAATGTCAACGACCGTTGCCTTATCCTGATCCTTAACACTAATCAAAACCGTTCCTGATTGATTCAAATGAACACCGGCGGCACGTTGCGATTTTGCAAAAGCCTCTCCAAAACTTTTTCCGACACCCATGACTTCACCGGTGGACTTCATTTCTGGACCTAACAACGGATCGACACCGGGAAACTTAATAAAAGGAAAAACCGCCTCTTTAACTGAGAAATAGCCAGGAATCACCTCTTGCGTAATTCCTTGGTCTTTTAAAGAGCGTCCTACCATACAACGCGCTGCAATCTTAGCCAATGGATACGCTGTCGCTTTTGAAACAAAAGGAACCGTCCGAGACGCTCTCGGATTCACCTCAATAATAAAAACCTCTTCACCCTGAACAGCAAACTGAATGTTCATCAAGCCGACTACATCTAATGCTTTGGCTAACTTGGTTGTTTGCTCACGCAACTCCGCCTGAATAGGTAAACTAATACTATAAGGTGGCAACGAACAGGCAGAATCACCTGAATGCACTCCGGCTTGCTCAATATGCTCCATTAAGCCACCAATAAGCACCGTCTCGCCATCATAAATAGCATCGACATCCATTTCCACCGCATTACTCAAGAACCGATCCAATAATACCGGCGATTCATTAGAAACACTCACAGCCTCCTTCATATACCGCTGCAAACCGTCTTCGTTAAAAACAATTTCCATAGCTCGACCGCCTAAAACATAAGAAGGTCTAACGACTAAGGGATACCCTAAATCACGCGCAGCTCCAATCGCTTCTTCGACTGATCGCGCCGTCTCATTAGGGGGTTGCTTAAGCCCTATCCGCTCTAATAAACGCTTAAATCGCTCTCTATCTTCAGCCAAATCAATGGACTCAGGCGAAGTTCCAATAATAGGCACGCCAGCGGCTTCTAATGCTCTCGCTAATTTTAACGGTGTTTGCCCACCGTACTGAACAATAACGCCTTTAGGCTTTTCAACAGCAACGATCTCCAGCACATCTTCAAGGACTAAAGACTCAAAATATAACCGATCAGAGGTATCAAAATCAGTAGAAACAGTTTCCGGATTACAATTGATCATAATGGTTTCAAAACCATCTTCTTTTAACGCAAGGGCCGCATGCACACAGCAATAATCAAACTCGATCCCTTGCCCGATACGATTAGGACCACCCCCCAAGATAATAATTTTTTCTTTCTCGGTGGGTCGCGCCTCACACTCTTCTTCATACGTTGAATACAAGTAGGCCGTATCAGAAGAAAACTCAGCCGCACAAGAATCAATTCTTTTAAATACCGGTCGAACCCCTAACTGATGACGCCGATGAAACAACTCTGATTCTGAACAAGCTAACAATTCAGCCAATCGTAAATCAGAAAAACCCTTTCGTTTCAAGCGCCAAAGGTCATCATAATTCAAGGCCGACAGGTTCTGGCCCTGCACCTGATTTTCAGTGGTAATGAGGTCACTAATTTGCATTAAAAACCACGGATCTATCCGACTCGCTGCATGAATCTTGTCTAATGACCAGCCAGCACGGAATGCATCGGCCACATACCAAAGCCGTTCCGGCCCAGGCTGACTAATTTCATGTTGTAAAACCTCTTCTGTCTCAGGCAAACTCAAGTCAACAATTTCATTCAACCCGGTCATTCCGGTTTCTAATCCGCGTAAAGCTTTTTGTAACGACTCCTGAAATGTTCGACCAATAGCCATCACTTCGCCTACTGACTTCATTTGCGTCGTCAGCCGATCATTTGCCTGCGGGAATTTTTCAAACGTAAACCGGGGGACTTTAGTAACGACATAATCTATTGTTGGCTCAAATGAAGCCGGCGTTGCGCCACCGGTGATTTCATTTTTTAATTCATCTAGGGTATAGCCTATCGCTAATTTAGCCGCAACTTTAGCAATCGGAAAACCGGTTGCTTTAGAGGCTAATGCTGATGAACGCGAGACCCGCGGATTCATCTCAATAACAACCATACGTCCATCATCAGGATTTATAGCCACCTGCACATTCGAACCGCCAGTATCAACACCAATTTCACGCAAAACCGCTAACGAAACATTACGAAGAATCTGATATTCTTTATCTGTCAGTGTCTGAGCAGGCGCCACTGTGATCGAGTCACCCGTATGCACGCCCATTGGATCAAAATTTTCTATCGAACAAACAATGATGCAGTTATCTAGACGATCTCGCACCACCTCCATTTCATATTCTTTCCAGCCTAAAACAGACTCCTCGATAAGCAGCTCCTTTGTTGGAGACAGATCCAAACCACGCACACAAATCTCAACGAATTCTTCTTTATTATAGGCAATCCCGCCACCGCTTCCACCGAGGGTAAAAGAAGGCCTTATAACAGCGGGATAACCCACTTCTGCTAAAATTTCTTGCGCTTGCTCTAAGGTAGAAGCAACCCCTGACTTAGGCACGTCAAAGCCTATTTTGATCATTGCTTGCTTAAATAACTCTCGATCTTCCGCTTTCTCGATGGCCTCTTTATTGGCACCAATCATTTCAACATTAAATTCAGCCAAAACACCATTGCGCTCAAGATCTAACACACAATTTAATGCTGTTTGCCCACCCATCGTTGGCAAAACAACATCGGGGCGTTCTTTTTTAATAATTTCAGCAACGGTTTGCCAATCGATAGGTTCAATATAGATCACATCCGCGGTCTGCGGATCGGTCATAATTGTTGCCGGATTAGAGTTAACCAAAATAACTCGATAACCCTCTTCGCGCAAAGCCTTACAAGCTTGCGTACCGGAATAATCAAATTCACACGCTTGTCCAATAACAATTGGGCCTGCGCCTAACAACAAAACGGATTTTATGTCGGTTCTTTTTGGCATGTTAAATAGTTTTAAATTACAAGCTGAAAAAAATTAATATCAATAAATAATGCGCAGGCTAATTCATATTAGCCATGAAACGATCGAAGAAACCTACAACATCATGAGGGCCTGGGCTCGCCTCAGGGTGACCTTGAAAACCAAAGGCAGGACAATCAGTACGCTCAATACCTTGCAAACTACCGTCAAACAATGAATGGTGGGTTGCCACTAAACAATCTGGCAATGTTGCCTCATCCACAGCAAAACCATGATTCTGACTACTAATCATAACGCGACCGGTCGCCTTTTCCTTAACAGGATGATTAGCACCGTGGTGACCAAACTTCATCTTTTCAGTTTTTGCACCACTGGCCAAGGCCAACAACTGATAGCCGAGACAGATCCCAAATACAGGTAGCTTCTGATCAAGAATCTCACGAATAGCTTTTATAGCATAATCACACGGCTCTGGATCGCCGGGGCCATTGGAAAGGAAAACCCCATCCGGCCTCAAGGCCAACACCTCGGCGGCTGGTGTTGTTGCAGGAACGACCGTTACTCGACAGCCTCGATCGACCAATAATCTGAGAATATTGCGCTTAACACCAAAATCATAAGCAACCACATGCTTTTGACCCAAATTATCCTGTTGGTGTCCTTGACCTAACTGCCACACGCCTTCTGTCCATACATACTTAGCATGAACCGACACTTCTTTAGCTAAATCCATGCCTTTTAACCCCGGGAATTGGGTGATGTGCTGTTCCGCGATTGAAGCATCCACCGCCTCGCCGGCGATAATACACCCTCGCTGCGCTCCTTTATCACGCAAAATACGCGTTAACTTACGGGTATCAATCTCGGCGATAGCAACGACTTTATGTTGCTCTAAATACTGCCCAAGACTCATTTCCGATCGCCAATTACTGGCCAATAGCGGCAAATCTCTTATCACCAGACCACTAGCAAAAACTTGCCCCGACTCATTATCTTCATCATTGGCACCCACGTTACCTATATGAGGGTAGGTTAAGGTAACCAATTGACGGGCATAAGAAGGGTCACTCAAAATCTCTTGATAGCCTGTTAATGAAGTATTGAACACTACTTCCCCAACAGTCGTACCCTCAACCCCGACAGAAACCCCTTCAAAACGGGTTCCATCCTCAAGAACTAATATTGCGTTTTTCTTCAAACCTGACCACCTCAAATGCACAAAACGGGAGGGGGTTACTTAAACCGACTCCCGTCATACACAACAATATTACTGAAAACCACTTAGTAGTGGCAATTTTACGAGATATTCATCGCTGGGTCTATCAGTTTAAAATAACACCTATAAACCCTCAGCCTTTTAATCCCAAAACATCTTGCATATCATATAATGTCGCAGGCTTATCCGCCAACCAAACTGCCGCACGCACAGCCCCCTTCGCAAATGTCATGCGACTGGTTGCCTTATGGGTAATTTCAATTCGCTCACCCTCATCGGCAAACATAACGGTATGTTCGCCGACAATATCACCGGCTCTAATCGTTGAAAAACCAATCGTCCGGCGATCGCGCTCCTCGGTACGCCCTTCTCGTCCATAAATCGCATGCTGGTGCAAATCTCTATCAAGCACCTCCGCTATCACCTCACCCATTCTGAGTGCTGTCCCCGATGGGGCATCGAGTTTATGCCTGTGATGTGCCTCAATAATTTCAACGTCAACATCATCGCCCAGAACTTGTGCTGCCAGAGCCAATAACTTCAGTGACAAATTAACACCAACGCTCATATTAGGGGCAAAAACAACGGGAATGTGCTCAGCAGTTTGGGCAATAATCGCCTTTTGAGCCTCATTAAAGCCCGTCGTTCCAATGACAATAGCTTTACCGGCTTGCTGGCACATCGCCAAATATTCCATAGTCACTTCAGGCAACGTGAAATCAATCACCACGTCAACATCCGCTAACACAGCAGACAAATTATCGGTCACTATGACATCGTTTTTTGCCAATCCAGCCATAACCCCAGAATCTTGCCCTTGACTGGTACTGGACGGTCTAGAGATAGCACCCGTTAGCGCAGTACCTTCATGCAATTGCGTTGCAGCAATCAAGCATTTCCCCATTCGCCCCGATGCGCCGACAACCGCTATTCGCCTCATAAACTTATCCTGTCAATTTATCAAAAAACTGCTTTACGCCATCAGTCCAACCATGTTCTTGAGGGCTGTGTTTTTGGCCTCCAGTAGCTAAGGCCTCATCTAATCCCTTAACAATAGCTTTTTGTTCCCGCGTCAATCGAACCGGTGTTTCAATAACCATCTGACACAACAAGTCTCCTGTAGAGCCACCACGAACAGGCTTCACGCCTTTACCTCGCAACCGAAATGATTTGCCGGTCTGAGATTCCGCAGGAATTTTTAATTTAACTTTACCTTTCAATGTCGGCACCTCAACTTGCCCACCTAAACACGCGGTAGCAAAACTAACCGGTACCTCACAAAACAAATCAGCTCCGTCACGCTTAAAAATAGTATGCGGCTTCACATTCATTTCCACATACAAATCGCCCGCTGGCGCCCCCTGCGCACCCGCCTCACCTTCACCGGATAACCGAATACGGTCCCCCGTGTCAACACCCGCAGGCACTTTAACAGAAAGTACTTTTGTTTCTTTAACTCGCCCTTGACCATGACACGTTCCACAAGCATCCTTAATCTGTTGCCCTGAACCTCGACAACTTGGGCATGTTTGCTGCACAGAAAAGAACCCTTGTTGCATACGAACCTGACCCTGACCATGACACGTTCCACAAGAAACAGGTCTTGTTCCTTTGCGCGCGCCAGAACCATTACAGGCGCCACAGGCTGCTTTAACTGGAATCTTAATCTTCACTTCAGTTCCAGCGACGGCCTCTTCCAAAGTTAATGACATATTGTAAGACAAGTCCGATCCGCGACTAGAGCCCCCTCGACGCCCGCCACCACCGCCGAAAATATCACCAAAAACATCGCCAAAAACATCACTGAATCCTGCGTCACCACCAAAACCACCTGCCCCCCCACCCATCGAACCATCAACACCCGCATGACCAAACTGGTCATAAGCTGAGCGTTTACTGGGGTCTGACAACACCTCATAAGCCTCTTTAACTTCTTTGAACTTTACCTCAGCGCCTGGATCACTGTTATTCCTGTCCGGATGATATTTCATTGCCTTCCGGCGGTAACTTTTTTTAAGCTCACTATCACTAGCATTCTTAGCAACATTTAATAATTTGTAATAATCTTCTTTTGCCATAACGTAAAGAACCGCTGGCAAAACCAGCGGTTTTTCTATAAATAGTTAATAAATATGAACAACCTTAATGCACTACCGATAAGTGCTACCTAACTACAACACACTTATTCTCAACACAGTAAAATTAGCCGTCTTTTTTCTCATCTTTAACTTCTTCAAACTCAGCATCAACAACATCTTCGGCTGATTCAGCACCGGCTTCTGCATCCGACGGTCCTTCACCATCATCAGCGCCTTCTGCCTTCTGCGCATAGGCTCGTTCTGCTAATTTACCAGAAAGCTCTGTCAATGCTGCTGTTTTAGTTTCAATGGCCTCTTTATCATCGCCTTTAAGTGTTTCTTGCAAATCACTCACAGCCGCTTCTATCGCTGTTTTCTCATCGTCTTGAACTTGATCGGCTAATTCTTCAACCGATTTCTCAACCGCATTAATCATTGACTCAGCCTGATTTCTGGCTCCAACCAATTCCGTTATTTTACGATCGTCATCGGCATGAATCTCAGCATCTTTAAGCATACGTTCAACATCTTCATCCGACAAACCACTGGATGCTTTAATAATAACTGACTGCTCTTTACCCGTTGCTTTATCTTTTGCCGAAACATTTAAAATACCATTCGCATCAATATCAAAAACAACGTCAATTTGCGGTGTTCCTCGAGGTGCTGGCGGAATATCAGCCAAGTCAAATCGCCCTAATGATTTATTGCCTGATGCGACTTCACGCTCACCTTGCAGAACATGGACTGTCACCGCTGTTTGATTGTTTTCCGCTGTTGAAAAGACTTGCGACGCATTCGTTGGAATGGTTGTATTCTTATCAATCAGCTTAGTCATAACACCGCCCATAGTCTCAATACCCAACGACAATGGCGTTACATCTAACAACAAGACATCCTTAACGTCCCCGCCTAAAACACCGGCTTGAACTGCAGCACCTAGTGCAACTGCTTCGTCAGCGTTAATATCCTTACGCGGCTCTTTACCAAAAAAGTTCTCAACCAATTCCTGAACTTTAGGCATTCTGGTTTGACCACCGACCAAAATAACATCACTGATATCTTTAGCAGATAAACCTGCATCTTTTAATGCAATCTCACACGGCTTTCTAGTCCGTTCAATCAAGTCTTCAACTAAAGATTCTAATTTTGCACGTGTTAATTTAACATTCAAATGCTTAGGACCCGTCGAATCTGCCGTAATATACGGTAAATTAATATCTGTTTGCTGACTGGATGATAATTCTATTTTCGCTTTCTCCGCCGCTTCTTTAAGTCGCTGCAAAGCCATGGGGTCATTGTGTAAATCCATTCCATTTTCTTTTTGGAATTCGTCTGACAAATAGTCAATGATACGTAAATCAAAATCTTCACCACCTAAGAAAGTATCACCGTTAGTCGACAACACTTCAAACTGGTATTCACCTTCTACCTCTGCAATTTCAATTAACGAAACATCAAATGTTCCTCCACCCAGATCATAAACAGCGATCGTCATATCGCCTTTAGGCTGGTCCAAACCGAATGCTAAGGCCGCCGCTGTCGGCTCATTGATAATACGCTTAACATCCAATCCTGCAATTCGACCCGCATCTTTTGTTGCCTGACGCTGAGAATCATTAAAATACGCTGGAACCGTAACGACCGCCTCAGTCACTTCTTCACCTAAAAAAGCCTCAGCATCTTTCTTTAACTTCATTAAAACGCGCGCTGAAACCTCAGGAGCAGCAATTTTTTTACCGTTCCCTTCGACCCAAGCATCACCATTTTCTGCCTCAACAATCTTATAAGGCACCATAGCGATATCTTTTTGAACCACATCATCTTTAAATCGACGACCAATTAACCGCTTAATTGCAAATAAAGTATTTGTCGGATTAGTCACCGCCTGACGTTTTGCAGACTGTCCTACCAACACTTCACCATCACTAGAAAATGCCACCACAGACGGCGTCGTACGGGCCCCTTCACTGTTTTCTATAACACGAGGCTTGCCATTTTCCAAAACCGCCACACAAGAATTTGTGGTCCCAAGGTCAATACCTATAATCTTTGCCATTTATTTCTCCAAACTTAAATTAACTATTTTTGAACGACTTACCCTTTGATATGAGGCCAATTCCCTCATTTACAATCAAGAATCATCATTCTCTTCATTTTTTTCGACTTCAGCACTCGGGGCTTTGGCTACAATCACCATAGCGGGTCGTAAAATACGACCATTCAACAAATACCCTTTCTGAAACACCGTCACCACGGTATTCGGCTCAACGTCAGGACTTTCTTGCATTGAAATCGCCTGATGCTGCTCTGGGTTAAACTTCTCCCCCACAGGATCAATGGTTTCAATATTAAACTTGCTGAAAACTGACAAAAACTGCTTTAAAGTCAACGCATTACCCTCGCTGATTTTAACCATTTCCGGACTATCAGTCACCGCTTGCAACCCCAACTCCAAACTGTCCACAACCGTCAACAATTCCTTAGCAAAACCAACTAATGCGAACTTATGCGCACTTTCTATATCTTTTTGACTGCGACGCTTAACATTTTCCATCTCAGCCTGAATCCGCAAGGCTTTATCCCAGTTGCCCGCTGCTTCTTCTTTGGCTACAACCAACTGCTGCGTTAATTCTTCAACTGAAAGCTGAGGCTCTTGCTCTACCTCATTCGCTTCTTTTTCTGCACCAGAGTCCTCGACATCGACTTCTGATTCAATATTTTCATCCTGCGAAACAATAGGCTCTTCACCTTCAGAAACATCCTGATCTCTATTCATTCTCTTACTAACTCCACTTTCTACGACCTATTCATTAAAAAAAAACCTATTCCGATCACTCGGGGAATAGGGTCATACCCACTATTAATGGTTTAAACTATTGGACTAAACTACTTGCCCTGACTTTAAGATGGGGACGAAGATTTCTGATTCAAGACCGAACCTAATAATTTTGCAGTGACATCTACAAAAGGGATCACTTTTTCATACGCCATGCGCGTTGGTCCAATAACCCCCAGCACACCCACAACCTCATCATTAACAGAATAAGACGACGTTACCAGACTACATCGGTCAAAAACTTTATAACCAGACTCCTCGCCAATAAAAATCTGAACACCATCACTACTGAGACATTGGTCTAACAAATGGATGACACTCCTTTTTTGACTAAAAGCATCAAACAAACCCTTCAAATTATTCATATCTGATAATTCAGAAAAGCCCATTAAATTAGTTTCCCCTGAAATAATGCAATCTTCTTCAGCATGTTCTTTATGAATCGCCTCTTTTGCCATAGCAACGACATCTTGGAGTGCCAAATTAATTTGCTCATGATCATCATCAAGCCCTTTAATCAAGGCTTCACGCACTGCCGATAATGGCCTACCTTCAAAAACCGAATTCAAATAATTAGCTACTTGCTGCAATTCAGCACTTTCAAATTCACGCGAGGTATGAATAATCTGATTATGAACTTCTTGTTGATTAGTCACATAAACAACCAACACTCGGCGATCAGATAGCGCCAAAAACTCTATATGCGAAAAAATAACACTATCCTGCCGAGGCAGCATCACAACACCCGCCATTTTCGTGAAGTTAGATAACAATTTAGAAGCATTACTTACAATATCAGTAACATTATCAGGATTTAATCCAAAACCACTCCTGAATGCATTAATATCTTGATGTTTAATCGGTTTAACCGTCAACAACGAATCAACAAACAGGCGGTAACCCGTCACTGTGGGCACACGTCCCGCTGAAGTATGAGGCGAATGAATAAGACCCAAGTCTTCTAAATCCGCCATAACATTGCGTATAGTCGCAGGACTCAAGTCCAATGCTGTATCTTTCGATAACACCCTCGATCCAACAGGCTGCCCATCACTAATGTACTTTTCCACCAGTGACTTCAATAATTGCAATGATCGATCATTTAAATCCGACAACCCGACGCTACCTCATCTCAAAAAAATAGCACTCTATAGGAGAGAGTGCTAACTACTGCAAGAAGAATAAGCAGTAAGCCCTTCGATGTCAATATTGTTTACAGAAAAATAACGAATAAATACGCCATCAAACTGACAAGGCCCTTTTTATAAATAAGCGGTTAATCTTAAATTTTCATTGGGTTGCTCAAATAATTTGTATAAACTAGAGTACAAATTTTCTTTCGCTTACCGCCCACATGCTTTCTCAGTTTAAAAAAATAGGTGTTCTTGGCAAACCCAGCGACCCAAGCATTGCCGTCACATTAAATATTCTGTGCCAATTCCTTTACGACAATGGCCACAAAATATTTATTGATAATAATAGTGCTCAATTTGTTGATGGCTCGTTGGCAAGCCCTTGTGAACTCAAAAATTTAGCCGGGAATGTCGATTTATTAATTGCTGTTGGGGGAGACGGCACCTTTTTAACTGGCGCCAGAGCTATAGCGCGCCATAACATCCCACTCATCGGCGTGAATTTAGGTCGTCTCGGCTTCTTAGTGGACATATCGCCCGAAGAGTTAACGTCTAACCTGATCCCCATATTGAATGGTAACTTTATTAAGGAAGAACGCTACCTTTTACGCACTAAAATTATTCGCAATGGTGAAACCATTCATGAAGATACCGCTGTCAACGAAGTGGTAGTCCACCGCTGGGTCACCCCCAGTATGATTGAAATAATCACCAAAATTAATGGTGTTTATCTAAATTCTCAACGCTCAGACGGACTGGTAATCTCTACACCGACAGGTTCAACGGCTTATGCACTGTCTGCTGGCGGACCCATTCTCCACCCGGCACTAAACGCACTGGTCTTAGTCCCGCTCAACCCCCATACATTAAGCAATCGACCAATCGTTATCAATGATGACGCTGAAATTGAACTTAGCTTTTGCCAAACCAAGCAAATCAATGCGCTGGTCACCTGTGATAGCGTTGAGATACCCGAAGTGCTTATCAGTGACATAATTCTCATCAAAAAAGAGCCCAATCCAATCACCATTTTGCACCCTGAGAAACATGATTTTTTTAACATCCTCCGTGAAAAACTAGACTGGAGTTCAGGCTATCACAACTAGCTAAAACATCATGCTGCAAAACATCAAGATAATGGATCTAGCTGTTGTTGAATCACTGGATTTAAACCTCGACCACGGTATGTCGGTTCTTACTGGGGAAACCGGTGCAGGGAAATCAATCCTCCTCACCGCACTCGGGTTAGCGCTCGGTGACCGAGCGGACTCTGATTACATTCGCCCTGGCAGCAAACGCGCAGAAATTAATCTTGAATTTGATCTTACCGACGCGCTTGTCGCCCAAAAGTGGCTTAAAGAAAATGACCTTGATGACGACCAGCACTGTTTGATAAGACGCATCATTAGCCATGAAGGCCCCTCAAAATCCTACATTAATAATCGCCCCGTAACTTTACAGTTATTGCAACAACTCAGTAAAAATCTGGTTGAAATTCACGGCCAACACGCCCACCTAAAACTACTACAACCTGAAGAACAACGTGGTTTATTAGACGCTTTCGCGAATACCAGTGCGCTGGTCAATGACATTGCTTCACTTCACCAACAATGGCAGACCACAAACAATAAAATAAACAACCAGCTTAGCGATCAACAACACTTCTCTGAACGCACCGAGCTTTTGCAATTTCAACTCCATGAATTACAGCAACTTGACCTAGAGCACTTTGATTACGAGAAAATCAATTCTGAACATGGTCGACTCGCTAATATTGAGCAAATTTTATCGACTGGCCAAGAACAACTGCATAACTTATTTGAAAACGAGCAGCAATCCGCCATCGCCATTATCAACCAATCACTGACAAAACTCTCTCCGCTTCTAGATATAGCCCCTGAACTGGAAGACATAACAATATTATTAACCGACGCTCAACTACAAGTTTCAGAAGCCTCGCAAAGCCTCAACCGTTTTCTTGAAGCCCAAGAAATTGACCCACAAAAACTACTCGACCTAGAAGAACAATTAGGCCTCATTCATACTCTCTGTCGAAAACATGCTATTAGCCCTGAAGAAATACCACTCAAAGCAGAACAACTCGGCACAGAACTCAATACTTTAATTGAAAATGATAACCAAATTGAGCACCTAAAAACCACCCTGAACGATCTTGAGTCACACTACCACCTACTGGCCGACAACCTGACCGAACAACGGCAAAAAGGGGCCATTGAACTACAGGCCATCATTACCTCAATCATAAAAAACCTAGGCATGGATCACGGTGAATTTATGATCGAATGCACCCCATTACCCACCCATACCCTCTCCGCACATGGCAAAGAAAATATCACCTTTCTCATCAGCGCAAACCCTGGACTCCCCGCCAAATCGATAACAAAAATAGCATCGGGCGGTGAACTATCACGTATCAGTCTTGCTATTCAAGTCGCCACCAGTCACGACAAAACAATTCCTACCATGATTTTTGATGAAGTCGATTCAGGAATTGGCGGCGGTGTTGCTGAAATTGTGGGTCAACGACTACGCCAACTGGGGGAAAAACGTCAAGTTATTTGCGTCACCCATCTACCTCAAGTTGCCTCACAATCGCACCACCATTTGTTTGTTTCCAAAGAACATAGCATCGATGTAACTGCCTCCAGCATCACCGCACTCACAACAGCACAACGGATCAAGGAAATTGCTCGAATGTTAGGTGGCGTCACGATCACCGAACAAACCCTAGCGCATGCTGAAGAAATGCTCCAAGGCAATTCCTAGTACGTTTTTATCCGCCAGACCCCAAATTCATGAACCCCAATTAGCTTGGGATGACTCTATTTGAATGGGTTCTTATTTTGGGTGAATCACCAGACAACCCTAACAAACTGAGATATTTTATAAAATCCGTGAACCTTTTGGGAAAGTTACGACGTCTATTGTTTAGTAACACTAGGTCCTGACTCATACACAAACGCCACAGTGTTATTTTAGTTATCTATAAAAAGGGGAGGTTGAAATGACCAGCTATACGGTAAATAAGATGCAGATAAAACACAAAGACCCTCATATGATTGAAAAGTTTGTTGATGCTTATAATAACCAAAAGATACAAACATTTGCCAATCGGTCTTATTCGGGAGTCAACGACTTTGGTAATGATGGAGAAAAATTAGAAATAGATTTCAACACCACTCAAGTAGAGGTAACCTTTATGACCTCTGGATACCCCCCTTTAAAAGTATACGAGAACCTCCACGGGAATTTTAATTTTGAAATCTATGCAGAATTTATAGAACCCAGCATGTCGTATTTTGGCAAGTGGTCTTCCGCCAATGAGCTAATGAACGAACAAAACGACTGGTTACCCCAAACGGCTAAAGAGGCCGATGAACTCAGCGACACTTACCCACTGATTCATCACTTTCTTCGTGAATGCGCTATTGAGTGCTAATACTTCCTTAATGATTCCCTGTGTCATGCTGAGCATGGTATGGTGCTTTCATCGCACAGCGTTTATCACAGCCGATTCCAACGGCAAGACACTCATATTGCCATGGTTTATCAATCTTCGATATTGCAAGATGGATCCCGTACCAGGTTATTGATTGGCGTTCTCTGTTTAGTAGAGGAGCCTTGACTGCGACAGGTAACTATTACCGTTCTTTTTTCGAACCTCATCATGTCCTCGATAACGTTAAATAAACTAAATCTGCCTCTTAAATAAGGTAATCAATAGTCCAAAAAGCTTTGACAACGTACACTATAGGAACAAGACGTCTATAACATAGAGGAGACAAATAAATGTATAAAATAATATTGTTATTGCATACTCTATTCATGTTATCTGGCTGTTCTTCCTCGGAAGAGCACGCAAAAGAAGCGGTTCTAAATAATCTTAAAGACCCCAGTAGCGTTGTATTCGGAGCAATATGGGATAAAACAACTAAAGGAAGCAGGTGTGTTATCGGAGAGATTAACGCGAAGAACTCTCATGATGAATTTACAGAAACTAAATTATTCTTCTACAATACCCTTTCTAAATTGGTCGTATTTCCAGAAGATGACAGCACATTCATGGACAGCATGATCAGCGAGGGAATTTATAAGAACTGCGAAGAATATGGCATCGAATTAGAGACCTGTATATGCCAATATATGACTGAGCAAAGATGGTGTAGTCAATGTTCAGAGCAAAGCAGAACTGCGTTAAGAAGCTTACAGAACAAACAAAAGAAAATATCGCCATCCGACCTAGGTGCCTATGTCAATGATAGCGATCAGTAGCACAACGCCGATAGGCGTGGGGTTCTTTTATCGGTATTTGCAAACTGGACCCTATGAGCGAACTGGATTTATAGCAACAAAATTTAAGATAAAGCTTCAAGATGATAGAACTATGACTATCGATAATCCTGAGCTAGAACGTGGCAACGGTTTATATTTATGCTCACCGCCATAAACCTCCGTCAATAAAGCTCTAACCCGCATTTATAACTACGCGCAAAGCCTATATAATCTATGACAGGGTAGTCGCCAGCCGCCCCTTCCCGACAGTTTCTTTTAACCCGTTAAATAAAGAGTCCTTCAATAAAAAAGAGATCTTTATTAAGGTAACGGGTACATAAACACACATTTAATCACATAACCAATTGATTTAATTGAATAATTATTAATTCTGTGGCGTTCTTAAGTAATGCTACACAACCATTCCAGTAAGTTTTTAAAGGAAACAGTTAAGACATGACAAAGATAATTGACTATAAAACATTATTAATGACCGGAAGAAAATAACCTGAAGCACAGCGTTTTTTGTTTGTTTTTCTAGAAGCAACTTTACCTGACAATCCTAACGATGAAGATAAACAACGTTTTGAATCCGGACAGGGCGGTGAACT
>DUCI01000079.1 GCA_012959905.1 Methylococcaceae bacterium
GATTTCTAAAATAGGCTGGTTTTTAGTGTTGATGGTTTTAGTCATGGGTGGCTTTTTTTACGACCAGATGATTAATGGCGGTGCCGTATGGGTTAGTTTCAGTGCATTGGGAGCTAACTTGATGGGCTCTGTTGGCGCTTAAAGAATGGTTTTTATTTGTTGTGAGAAGGCATTAGAAATGATCTTTACGCAGCCGAGTCTCGGTAAAGATGTCCACGCTATTTTTTTTATCCATGCCGAGGGATTGAATTAATTCAGAGCAATGAGACCGAAGGAAAGGGTTGGTTGCTTTTTCCTGTAGCAGCGTACTGGGTATGGTGGCCATGTTCTTTTGTCGTAGTTGCTCAACTTCAGAAATTCGCTGGCGTAATTGGGGATTGTTAGGTTCGAGCGTGAGTGCAAATTGGCCGTTACTCTGGGTATATTCGTGGGCGCAAAATAACTGAGTGCGCGAAGGTAACGCAGCCAATTTATTTAAGGAGTGGAGCATTTGTTTAGCGGTCCCTTCAAATAAACGACCGCAGCCCATTGAGAACAATGTGTCACCGCAAAATAATAGATTTTGTTCCGAAAAATAAAAAACAATATGCCCTAAGGTGTGTCCGGGCGTGTCAATAACTGAGGCCTTATGGTGCCCGAGTTGTACGGTATCCCCTTCGGATACGGTGCGGTCTATGCCGGGGATTCGGTTTTTATCAGAGTGTGAGCCGATTATTTGGCAGTGAGTTTGTTTTTTTAAGGTTAGATTGGCGCCGACATGGTCGCTGTGATGATGGGTATTCAGTATGTAGGTTAGCGGCCAGTTCATTTCTTTAAGGGTATTTTGTACCGGTTCTGCTAGGGCAGGATCTATAGCCGCTGTTTCACCCGAGACGGGGTCATGGATTAAATAGATATAGTTGTCTTTGAGTACGGGGATTTGTTTAACGGTTAGCATGAGTTATTGAATAGATTCGTATTTTGAGTGGGTGGGCGGTAGCTCTGGCGTAGTGGTGATTTTAGGGCGTTATTTTTGTTGCATGTAATTGAGGATGTAGTTAGCGGTAAAGGCAATCAGGAGTAACAGGATGCCAATGGCCATGGCCAGTTCAAAATTACCTTTATTGGTTTCTAATGCAATTGCCGTTGTCATCGTTCGGGTACTTCCTTGGATATTACCACCCAACATCATGGCGGCGCCCACCTCGGCAATGGCTCGACCAAAACCCGTTATAATAGCTGCCCAGATAGGGTATTTTAATTCCAGCAGAACCAGTTGTATTTGTTGGCGGGTATTGGCGCCGAGAGATTTAAGTGTGGGGAGCAGTAAGGGGTCGGCGGTATGAACGGCAACCATCGTGAGGTTCATCACAATAGGGAATATTAAGACGGCTTCACCGAGTATGACGGCCGTTTCGCTATAAAGAAGGCCTAAGCTACCCAGTGGGCCTTGGCGACTTAATAGGCCATATAATATAAGGCCTATCATCACTGTGGGCATAGCCATTAGTGTACTGAGTAGCTGTGTTAAGAGTCTTTTCCCAGGGAATGTTTTGATGCCGGCCAAACAGCCTAAGATAACAGCAGTTGAGGCGGCTAGAAGACAAGCCGTTACAGATATTTTAATGGATGTCCAAGCAATGAGGTAAACCGCAGGGTCAAAATGGCTAATTAGGTTCAGGGCAGCAAGAACAGCATTTAAGAAAAATTCCATAAAAGGGTTTACTCGTTGGCGGTTGGGGGTGTCCAGTGTCCTGATTTACCGCCAGATTTTTGCGTTAACCGGACCGACTGTATGACCATGCCACGATCGACTGCTTTACACATATCGTAAATAGTGAGCAGTGCAATTTGTGTGGCCGTGAAGGCTTCTATCTCAACCCCTGTTTTACCTTGGGTTTTAACTGTGCTGGTACAGGTGACACGACTACCCGTGGTTTCAATTTCAAAATGAATGTCGACATGCGTAATCGGTAATGGATGGCATAAGGGAATGAGATCAGCTGTTTTTTTGCTAGCCATAATCCCGGCAATACGAGCAATACTCAGTACATCTCCTTTTTTATGGGTACCGTTAATGATCAGTGCGAGAGTGTCAGCTTGCATTTCAATATGGCCACAGCAAATGGCTATGCGCTCAGTGACTGCTTTTTGACCGACATCAACCATATGAGCGTCACCTGTTTGGTTAAAATGTGTTAAATGGGTCATGATGGCCTCGTGTGTCAGATATACTAATCATTATCTATTATTTTTTAGCTTAAATGGGTGGCTATGTCGATTAAGGTGCGTTATTTCGCCAGTTTAAAGGAATCGCTAGGCAGTGACGGGGTTGAGTTATTCGTTACAGAGCCGTTGACGGTAGAGCAAACTTGGTCTCAGGCGACCGGTCAGGTTGGCTTGCCGGATAATATCTTGGTGGCAGTGAATATGGTTTATGTTGATCAAACGGTCGAAATAACAGACGGCGATGAGGTTGCTTTTTTCCCCCCGGTTACTGGAGGTTGAGGTGGTGATTAAGTTATTAGCAGAAGCGTTTGACCCTTTTGAGGAGGTTAAACGGTTTCAGGAGCAGTCAGTGGGCTCGGCTTGTGCTGTTGGGGCAACCTCGATTTTTATAGGCACGATGCGTGACTTTAACGACGGTGATCCGGTTGTTAGTATGTTTTTGGAATACTATCCGGGTATGACGGAAAGGCAGTTAAAGGATATTGTGGCAGAGGCTATAGGGCAGTGGGCTGTGCTTAATGTTTTAGTCGTCCATCGGGTTGGCGATATTTCCCCGGGGGATCCGATCGTCGTTGTAGCGGTAGAGACGTCCCATCGTGGCGATGCTTTTGATGCTTGTCGTTTTATTATGGAGGCGCTGAAGTCAAAAGCACCGTTTTGGAAGAAAGAGCAATTAAAGTCTCAGAAATCACGCTGGGTGGGTAATAATTCGAAAGGTTATGCGCCGGAGTGAGTTATTTTTCTACCGTTAACTCGTGCGATGATGTCGCTTTCGACGGTCAGTTTTTTATGCTCTGGCACAGACCCAAATTTCAATATGTTCTACCCCAGTGGTTTTTAACAGTCGGGCAAATTCGTTGACAGTATTGCCTGTTGTCATGACATCATCAATGATTGCAACATGTGACGCCGTGATTGTTTGCGTGCAGATGAAGGCGTTTTTTATATTTTTATGGCGCAAGTTGGCCTTTAGATGGCTTTGATAGTCGGTTTGTCGTTGGCGCTGAAAGCTGTGATTGTCAACAGCTATATTTCGGCGATGACTAATAATTTTGGCTATTTCATAAGCTTGATTAAAGCCTCGTTCACGGTAGCGTGACCGGTGCAGTGGAACTGGGATAAGTAACTGCGGTAAGGTATTTTCAGTCTTTATTTCATCGCTAAGCAGTTCGCCTAATAAACGGGCAAAATGATATTGATTGTGATATTTAAATGCTTGAATGGCGTAACGCATGGTTCTTTGGTAGAGGAAAGGAGCGAGTGTGCTCTTAAAATAAGGCGGAGCGTTCAGGCAATGTCCGCAGATTGTTGCGTTGTGTATCTGATCGATAGGTTTAGCGCACCGGATGCAACAAGAATTATTTCGCGGTAACGCTTGTTGACAAGCGGAACAGAGGTCTCTGGTGCTAAGGCTCGCTTCATTGCAGAAAAGGCAGGTGGGCGGCAAGCAATAATTCTGTATAATATTGATCCAGTTGTTAACCATTGTTTTTTTTTAGGTTGACTAATGTGGGACGCTATAAATTTAAGTATGGTTGTTTGTTGTTATTTTGGGAGAAAAAAATGTCTGTAGATTTGGTGAGCGCGACAGCAGAGCCTGTCGAGATTGAATTACGCCATGATTGGCAGTTAGCCGAGGTTCAAGCGCTTTTTAACAAGCCTTTTAATGATTTGTTGTTTCAGGCTCAAATGATTCATCGGCAACATTTTGACCCTAATGAGATTCAAGTCAGTAGTCTATTGAGTATAAAAACCGGTTCGTGTTCTGAGGATTGTGGCTATTGTCCTCAGAGTGTTCGTTACCAAACTGAAGTGGAATCCGAGGCGTTAATGCCCATTGATCAGGTACTGGCTTCAGCACAAAAAGCGAAGGATCAGGGTGCCAGTCGTTTTTGTATGGGTGCTGCTTGGCGTCGTCCTAAGGATAAGGATGTTGATCGAGTTGTTGAAATGGTTCAGGGCGTTAAAGCGTTAGGTATGGAAACGTGTGTGACGTTGGGAATGCTAACCGATGAGCAGACGGCAACACTTAAGGCGGGTGGATTAGACTATTACAATCATAATTTAGATACTTCTGAGGAATATTATTCCGAAGTGATTACCACGCGAACTTATCAAGATCGGTTAGATACGCTACAGCGAGTTCGTGAGGCGGGTTTAAAGGTTTGTTGTGGCGGTATCGTGGGAATGGGCGAGTCGGATGCTGACCGTGCGAAACTACTGATAGAACTTGCTAATTTACCGCAGCACCCAGAAAGTGTGCCTATTAATATGTTAGTGCAAGTGGAAGGAACGCCGATGATGGGGTCAGAATTGCTAGACCCGTTGATTTTTGTTCGCACCATTGCGGTGGCAAGAATTCTTATGCCCAAGTCTCGTGTTCGCCTGTCGGCCGGGCGTACGGAAATGACCGATGAAATGCAGGCTTTGTGTTTCTTGTCCGGGGCGAATTCAATTTTTTATGGCGAGAAATTATTGACGACAGATAATCCGGTTACGGAAAGTGATCAAAAATTATTTCAGCGCTTAGGGGTTCGTACAGGAGCGACTCAGCATTAATGGACTATGACAGCATTTGACTTAGGCCGTGAGCTTAATGCGTGTCGTAAAGCGGGATTATATCGGCATCGACGAGTAATCGATTCTGCGCAAGGTGTTGCATTGACCGTTGATGGACAACGGGTTATTAATTTTTGCAGTAATGATTATTTGGGGTTAGCGAATGATAGTGCGGTTGTTGCTGCCTTTAACGCGGGAGCGAGTCAGTACGGTGTGGGTAGTGGTTCTGCGCACTTAGTCTGTGGTCATAGCCGTGTTCACCATCAGTTAGAGGATGCTTTAGCGGACTTTACAGGTCGTGATCGCGCGGTTTTGTTTTCTACGGGTTACATGGCAAACATAGGGTGCATCAGTGCTTTGGTGGGTGCAGGTGATAGGGTCTTTGAGGATCGCTTAAATCATGCTTCTTTGTTGGATGGGGCGCGTTTGTCAGGGGCGCGATTTAAGCGTTATCGACACGGTGATATTGAGCAATTACAGTGTTTTTTGGCCGCGAGTTCAGGGGCAAAGAAGTTGGTGGTTACCGACGGTGTTTTTAGTATGGATGGAGATCTTGCGCCATTGCCAGAGTTGGTTAGGGCGACTCAAGCGTCTGAAGCTTGGTTGATGGTGGATGATGCGCATGGACTTGGCGTTTTAGGCGCTCAAGGACGGGGCGTTGTCGAGCATCATAAGTTATCGCAGGAAGACGTGCCGGTGTTGATCGGAACGTTAGGGAAAAGTTTTGGTACAGCGGGTGCCTTTGTGGCTGGATCAGAGGCTCTGGTTGAAACGATCATTCAAAAAGCACGAAGTTATATTTATACAACGGCTTTGCCGCCTGCGTTAGCGGCGGCGACTTTAGCGAGTCTTCAGTTATTAGTCAGCGATGACTGGCGGCGCGAAAAGCTCCGAGAACGTATTCAGCAATTTCGCAGCGGGGCTCGACAATTAGGGTTGCCCGTGACGGATTCTGAAACGGCTATACAGCCACTCTTGGTAGGGGACAGTCATCAAGCAATGCGCTTAAGTGATGCCTTGTTAACAGAAGCTATTTGGGTCAGCGCTATTCGGCCCCCGACAGTTCCTTTGGGGAGCGCACGATTGCGTGTTACTTTTTCTGCATTACATGAGGCTCATCATGTTGATCGGTTACTGTGTGTTTTGGATAAAGCTTGGAGCCAGTTGTCTTGAGTCAGTTGTATGTGGAAAGTTATGGCGCAGGCCCCCCGGTGATTTTGGTTCATGGCTGGGGAATGCATGGGGGCGTGTGGCGTCAGTTTGCGCAGCAGTTAAGTGCTAATTATAACGTTTTTTGTGTTGATTTACCCGGGCATGGCAACAGTGAGCCGATAACGCCATTTACGTTATCAACCGTTGCGCAGCAATTAGCGCAGCAGATATCGGATGAACCTGCTTGTTGGGTAGGTTGGTCTTTGGGGGCGAATGTAGTCTTAGCCTTGGCCGCGGAATTTCCAACACAAGTTTCTTCTTTGGTTTTGATTGCCGGTAATCCCTGTTTTACACAATCTATGGCGTGGCCGGGGATGGCGGTATTGGATTTAGAGCATTTTATCGACAATGCGGAACGGGATGTAAAGCGAACGATAGCTCGTTTTATGGCACTTCAGGTGCGTGGCATTCCAGGTTTTCGTTCGGTATTATCTGATTTAAAGAGGCAGCTCCAAGTGCGGCCGCATTCAGATCAACGTACGTTGATGGCGGGATTAGAGATATTAAGATCGGTTGATCAGCGTGCCGTTTTTGCGCAGTTGTCGATGCCGCATTTACTACTACTGGGTGATAAAGACCCGGTCGTGCCCATTGCGCTGGCACAAGCGATCGATGAGGGGGCGCTGGAGATCAATTATTCGGTCATTGGTGGGGCGGGACACTTGCCTTTTTTGACCCATGAAGATCAGATTGTTGTGCAAATTAAAAAATTCTTAAAAAAAGTCAGTTGAGTATGGGTGTAAAAAATGGTCTAAAACTGGATAAGCGCGCGATCCAATTCTCTTTTGGTAAAGCAGCGCATCAGTACAATCAGTATGCACGGTTGCAGCGTCAGGTGGGTGATGCGTTATTTGATCAGTTTTCAGCCAATTTTACCGGTCCGGGTCATATTCTGGATATAGGGTGTGGGACCGGGTATTTTACCGAAAAAATTTTACCACTGGCCTCAACAGTTTGGGCGATGGATGTGGCAATGCCGATGGTGACAACGGCAAGGCAATCATTAGGACTTAGAGAGGGGGTCTTTTATTTCGCGGGCGATGCTGAGCTTTTGCCATTGCGATTCGATGCCTTAGATGCGATTGTTTCAAATTTAGCATTGCAGTGGTGTCAGAATTTAGACAGTGTGTTAGCTCAGGCTTACCGTGTTTTAAAAACAGAGGGTCAGCTTTGTTTTTCTACCTTTGGTGAGGCTTCGTTGTCAGAATTGCGAGCAGCGTGGGCGAGCGTGGATGATTATACCCATGTCAATTTGTTTATGAGTAAAGAAAAGATCAGGGAATTAATGCGAGTGGCGGGGTTTGCTGATGTTGAGGTGATTAGCACGGTCTATCAGCCGCAATATCCTGATGTTATTGCGTTAATGCGTGAGTTGAAGGGGGTCGGCGCGCATAATGTCAATCAGGGTCGGCAGAAGGGGTTGACGGGCAAGCAGCGATTACAATCGGTTATATCCGCCTATGGGGCATTAGATTCACAATCTGAGCATATTTTTGCAACTTTTGAGGTCATTACTGTGACGGGTCGAAAATCGATACCCCGAGTGAGGGCGTCCAAGTGAGTATTGGTGGAGAGGGGTTCTTTGTGACCGGAACAGGGACCGGCGTGGGTAAAACTATCAGTACGGTTGTGTTGATGCATTATTTTAGAAACCAAGGAAAGGTTGTTTCTGGATACAAGCCAGTGGCTTCAGGGTGTTCTCGTGAGTCAGGCCAATTACAGAATCAGGATGCTTTACTTTTGCAAGCTAATAGCAGTCAATTATTACCGTATGAACTAATAAACCCTTATGCATTTGAAGCGGCTATTTCACCGCATATTGCTGCCAAAGAGAGCAATCAGCTTATTGATCTCTCAGTGATTACGGCTAACTATGCGGAACTGGTGGCTAGGTCCGATCTCGTGGTTGTTGAAGGTGTAGGCGGTTGGCATGCGCCATTAAGCGATTCGATGGATGTGGCGGCATTAGCCCAGGTGCTGGGGTTGCCGATTGTTTTAGTCGTCGGTATTCAATTAGGGGGTATTAATTATGCGCGGCTGACTTTTGATGCAATTTGTGCCTCCCGATTACCTTGTGTGGGCTGGATTGCCAATTGTGTTGAGCCTGAGATGCTGGCAGTGGCAGAGAATATTGCCACCATTAGGCAGTCTATTTCGGCCCCGCTATTGGGTGTGATACCTTACGATGAAGAATTGGATTTTTCGGTGCTTGCTAGGACCATTGAGTGGTAATTTATACTCTCAAGTCGTGATAAGGTGGGGTTCATGAGCAGTTTTAGGGCGGGCAAGTAGGGTTGTTGTTCTATTGTTTGTTTTTGTAAGGGGTTGAAGCGGTGAATTTTTTTGATAAAAAAACCTTGATGCAGTAAAATAGTCCGGTTATATACTTGCCAGTAGATGTGGTTAAGGTTCTAGTGTTAGGCTTGGGCTTTGAGATATATTTGGCTCAGAAGGTTGTAGCCTAGGGTTTGCATGGCTAGCCACTATTTTTTGGAAATTGATGATTAAGATTATGTTGGGAGATTTCTCCGTGAAAAAAACAAAGCAAATTTTTGCGCACCTGTTCTTGATGCTTTTAGGCGTAGGGGAGGCGAATGCGGAATATGCATTGAATATGCCGAGAGGTGTCACTCGGATCAGTAACGATGTATATGATCTGCATATGTTGATCTTATGGATCTGTGTAGTGATCGGTGTTCTGGTCTTTGGGGTGATGTTTTATTCGATTTATTATCACCGTAAGTCTGTGGGGCATGAAGCCGAACAGTTTCACGATAATGTCAAAGTTGAACTGTTGTGGACGGTTATCCCTACCATTATTTTGGTGGCGATGGCGATCCCGGCAACGAAGACGATGTTAGAGATGGATGATGTCAATGAGCCTGATATAACCATCAAGATTACCGGTTGGCAGTGGAAGTGGGAGTACGACTATTTAGACAGTGGTGTTCATTTTTTTAGTAGTTTAGATGCTGAAAGTAATCAAGCCAGACAGCTTAATTCTGGTGTTGAGGCAGCGGACGTTGACAATTATTTGCTGAATGTTGACAACCCCTTAGTGATTCCGGTTAACAAGAAAATTCGTTTTTTATTGACGGCAGCAGACGTGTTGCATGCCTGGTGGGTGCCGGAGTTCGGTTGGAAAAAAGATAATGTCCCGGGTTTTATTAATGATGCTTGGGTCTCGGTTCAAAAGCCGGGTATTTATCGCGGCCAGTGTGCGGAGCTTTGCGGTAAAGACCATGGTTATATGCCTATTGTGGTGATTGCGAAGGAGCAGGCCGAGTATGAGCAATGGCTAGAAGAGAAAAAAGCACAGGCTTTAGCGGAGGCTAGTTCAGCAGACCGACAATGGTCACAGGCGGAATTGATGGCTAAAGGCGCTGAGGTTTATCAAGCTAATTGTGCTTCTTGTCATATGGCTGATGGACAAGGGGTGCCGGGAACTTTTCCTGCCTTGGCGGGCAGTTCAATTGTCACCGGAGCCATGGACGGTGAGGTTGCTATGGTCTTGAATGGCCGCGGTATGATGCCAGCATTTGGCGCCATGTTGAATGCCAGTGATTTAGCAGCGGTGATTAGTTTTACCCGGAATGGCTTGAGCAATAAGGTGGGTGATTCAGTGCAACCACTGATAATAAAACCGATGTTGGCGGCGATGACCCAACCTGAAGAAGATGACGATTGGTAAGGTTCGTTTGCAGTCAGTATTGTAATTAAATAAATATTTTTAAATTGAGGTTTAAATTATGTCAGCAGTAACATCTGCCCATGATGAGCATGACGATCATGGACCTAAAAAAGGTTTTATGCGATGGTTAACGACAACCAATCATAAAGATATCGGCACGATGTACTTGGTCTTTGCGCTGGTTATGTTTTTTGTAGGGGGCGCGATGGCATTGGTTATACGCGCGGAGTTATTTGAACCGGGGTTACAGTTTGTTAATCCACAGTTCTTTAATTCAATGACGACCATGCACGCTTTAATCATGATTTTTGGTGCAGTCATGCCAGCTTTTGCGGGCTTTGCTAACTGGATGATTCCGATGATGATTGGGGCGCCAGATATGGCCTTGCCGCGGATGAACAATATGAGTTTTTGGTTGTTGGTTGCCGGCGGTGTATTGCTATTCAGTACCTTGTTTATGGAAGGCGGGGCACCAGCAGCAGGTTGGACGATGTACCCACCGTTGGTTTTGCAGACAGGAAATTCATTACCGTTTGCGATCTTTTCGATTCATTTGCTGGGCGTGTCATCAATTATGGCGGCAATTAACATTGTTGCCACTATTTTCAATATGCGTGCACCGGGTATGGGTTTGATGAAGATGCCTATGTTTGTTTGGACTTGGTTGATCACAGGCTTTTTACTGATTGCCGTGATGCCGGTTTTTGCCGGTGCGGTGACCATGTTATTAACCGATCGTTTTTTTGAAACCAGTTTTTTTGATGCAGCCGGTGGTGGTGATCCGGTGTTGTATCAACATATTTTCTGGTTTTTTGGCCACCCTGAAGTGTATATTTTGATTTTGCCGACCTTTGGTTTGGCTTCAACGATTATTCCTGTGTTCGCGCGTAAGCCGCTTTTTGGCTACCACTCTATGGTTTATGCCACGATAGTAATTGCCTTTTTATCTTTCGTAGTTTGGGCACATCACATGTTTACTGTGGGCATGCCGATAGCCGGCGAATTGTTTTTTATGTATGCGACCATGTTAGTGGCGGTACCCACTGGGGTTAAGGTTTTTAACTGGATTGCTACGATGTGGAAAGGAGCAATGACCTTTGAGACGCCGATGTTGTTTACCGTGGCTTTTGTGGTGTTGTTTACCTTGGGTGGTTTTTCCGGATTAATGCTGGCGATTGCACCGGCTGATTTTCAATACCATGACTCGTATTTTATTGTGGCCCATTTTCATTATGTGCTTGTCCCTGGGACGGTGTTTATGATCATTGCCGGGACCTATTACTGGTTGCCGAAATGGACTGGGCATCGGTATAACGAGAAGTTGGCCAAAGTACATTTCTGGATGTCAACAATTTCGGTGAATGTGTTATTTTTCCCACAACATTTTCTAGGTTTGGCGGGGATGCCGCGTCGAATTCCTGATTATGCGGTGCAATTTGCTGAATTTAATATGATCTCCAGTGTGGGTGGTTTCTTGTTTGGTTTCTCACAGTTGATCTTTTTGTACATCATCATTAAAACGATTCGAGGTGGTGAAAAAGCAACCGGTGAGGTCTGGGAAGGTGCTAAGAAACACGGTTTGGAGTGGACGCTACCTTCGCCCGTGCCATACCATACTTTTGAGACGCCACCTAAAATAAAATAAAGAACCGTCAACCTGGTTTTGTGTGAAGGAATAGGGCATGAATTTAAAGAAAAAAAATATTCTAACAGCACTTTTTTTGTTTGTGATGGCAATAGCAATTTATAGCTACGCTATATTGCAGGTAGTGCTGTAATGGCTGTAGAAGGCAAAAGAAAACATACCAGCTTAGTGCTTAAGTTATTTTCTGTGACGGTTTTAATGTTTGGTTTTGGCTACTTATTAGTGCCTATTTACGATGTTTTTTGTGATTTAACAGGCCTCAATGGTAAGTTGGATGGTAATGCAGAGCAGACGCAAGACTATGCCGTGAAAACAGATCGAATCGTGACCTTAGAAATGGTTACAGCACTTAATGAACAGACGCCGCTGATTTTTAAAGCTAAGAACAGTAAGTTGAAAGTTCACCCGGGGCAGTATTATACGGTTGAGTTTTATGCTGAGAATAAAACCAATCGACCGTTGCATGCTAGAGCAATACCTAGTGTAACACCTGGGTTGGCGGCAGAATATTTAGAGAAAACAGAATGCTTTTGTTTTACAGAACAGGTTTTTAAGCCTTATGAAAGGCGAGTAATGCCTGTCCGCTTTGTGATTAATCCAAATTTTCCAGAGCGTTATAATACTTTAACATTAGCGTATACATTTTTTGACCTGACTGAGACATCGGTTAACTAAAATTAAGAGGGGAAGAGCATGTCTTCTAAAGATGGCTACTACATACCGCACCGTGCAACTTGGCCTTGGGTCGGTACCGTCGGTTTGGCAATTATGTTGGCAGGGTTTGCCAATGTTTTGAATGATTCACCCATTGGCAAGCCGATGATGATTATTGGTTTTGCGACCGTTATTATCATGATGGTCGGTTGGTTTACGCTGCAAGCGATTGAAAGTGAATCGGGCATGTATAACGCACAGGTGAGTATTTCCTATCGTTTAGGAATGATGTGGTTTATTTTTTCTGAAGTGATGTTTTTTGCGGTTTTCTTCGGTACCTTATACTACATTCGTGACTTGTCAGTTGACTGGTTGGGCGGGGTAGGTGATGGTCCGGGTCGCTCAACTAATATGTTATGGGAAGGTTACCAATCAACATGGCCCACAAATGGCCCGGGTAACGTCGGGGGCGATTATGAGCCCATGGGTGCTTTTGGTTTACCGTTGCTGAATACTTTGATTTTATTATCCAGTGGTGTGACCGTGACTTGGGCGCATTGGGGCATGATAATTAAAGATAGACAACAATTGATTCGTGGGTTAATTGCCACCGTTGTGTTGGGGTTTTTGTTTGTCTTTTTTCAAGGGCTTGAGTATCACGAAGCCTATAGTGAAATGGGTTTGACACTGGGTTCTGGTGTTTATGGGTCAACCTTTTTCATGCTCACTGGTTTTCATGGCCTACACGTTACCATTGGGGCAATTATGTTAACGGTGGTGTTGTTCCGTAGTTGGAAGGGTCATTTTACCGCGGATAATCATTTTGTCTTTGAGGCCGCTGCCTGGTATTGGCATTTTGTCGATGTGGTTTGGTTAGGATTGTTTGTTTTTGTTTATTTGTTTTAAATAACCTTCTTTGTAGCAAACAACGGCGGTTGTTAACCACCAATACCGTGGGGTTCAATTAAGCCGGTGGCTAAGCCAAGGAATATAATCACAAATAATCCCAGTGATATGGCAATGCGTAATGTTAAGGTTTTGACCATTTTCTCGGGGTTATCTTTTTTTCTGACCAAGTGAAATAAGGCAGTACCCAGAGTAACCAAGATTATGGTCAGTAATAAGAGTGTTATGGTTTTTATCATCGTAACAATGCGGTGGCAGAAAGTGATAGCATTATCACCTAATTTTTTGGTGCTGCCTATTAACGAAGAATAATTTTTTAAAATTATTATTAGGTGTGTTGTGCGTTTTAAATCGGTTTTATTTCCTTTAATTGCATACGTTGCGGTTTTCTCATTGTTAATTAACTTAGGTTTTTGGCAATTAGATCGAGCCGAGCAAAAAAGGTCTCGCTTATCTCAGCAAGTGAGTGCGGCAGAGCAGGCGCCACTAGAAATCACTGATGAAGTCGCCGTTGTTATCGAGGATTGGTTATTTCGAGAGGTGAGCGTCTCAGGTACTTTTGAGGGTCGCCAGCAATTTTTACTGGATAATCAGATTAATAAGGGTCAACCGGGTTATTTTGTTTTAACGCCGTTTATTATTTCTGGACAGAAAAAGGCAGTTTTAGTGAATCGTGGTTGGATTAAGGCGAATCCATTAAGAACGCAATTGCCTGACGTCTCTATGGTTAACTTCAAGGCAACCATAACGGGCACACTCAATCGATTCCCTTCGGTGGCTATTCATTTAAAGGGTGCAGAAATACCCACAGCGACGGAGCCGGCGGTTGTTCAAGTGGTCGATATCGCGGTATTATCAAAAAAAATTCAGTATCCATTGCATGACTTTCAGCTTCAATTAGCTCCCAAAGCTACTGGAGGTTATTTTAGGGATTGGGAATCAGCAAATAAAAACTTGATGAGTCCTGAAAAACACCAAGGGTATGCCTTGCAGTGGTTTGCTATGGCGTTAGTATTAACAATAATTTGTATTCGGATTGTAATAAAGAAAAAAAAGCATGAATGAAAATGTAACCAAAAGTAGACTTTTTATCGTGACGATGGTCGTTGTTGTTGGGCTTCCCTTTCTATTGGCATGGGTGTTAATGCAAAACCCTCAATGGATAACGAGTCGGAGTAATTACGGAACCTTGGTCGTGCCACTGGTCACCACGGATCGAGATCAATTCCAAGGGGCTGATTTGTTTTCAAGACAGAATATTAAGGAACTTGAAGGGCACTGGGTTTTGATGAACTTAGTGTTAGATACGGGTTGTTTAGAGGTGTGTCAAAAAGCAATTCACAGTAGCAAACAAATACGCCTAATGATGAACAAGGATTTGGTGCGATTGCGCCGCCTGGTGGTTGTGCCCGATCATTTTGACACCAAAGAGTTTGGCGACTGGTGGCAAAAAGATGACCGGTTGTTAAAAGTCCTTGTTGATGAAACCATGAAGGAAAAATTAAAACGTATAATTGGGACTAATCGACAAGAGGGTGTGTTGATGGTTATGGATCCCCTCGGTAATATTATGCTGTTTTATCCGTCCGGTTTTGATCCCTACGGTGTTAAGAAAGATTTAAAAAAAATATTACGTGCTTCACAAATTGGATAAATAAAAATGTTTAGAAAATTAATATCCTTCAGTCTGTTTTTAGTTTTAGTGGTCATTGTTTTAGGGGCCTATGTGCGCTTGTCAGATGCAGGCTTAGGGTGCCCTGATTGGCCAGGATGTTTTGGTTCTCCTGTTATCAGTGAAGACCCAAGTTTCATAAAACACGCTAAGGAAGCATTTCCGGATATCTTTTTTGATAAAGGTAAAGCTTGGAAAGAGATGATTCATCGCTATGTGGCAGGGGCTTTAGGAATCATTATTCTGCTGATGAATTTAATTGCTTGGCGTCAAAAACCACATCGTTTGATGGCTATGTCTGGTTCGTTGGGTTTGTTGTTGTTAGTGGGCTTGCAAGCGGCTTTAGGGATGTGGACAGTCACCATGAAGGTGATGCCCATTATTGTCACTGCCCATTTGCTTTTAGGGATGACAACGGGATGGTTGTTATATCGGTTTTTTCTACAGACCCGACCTGATATTGAACGAAGAGAGAAAATTCAAGGGCCTAGGCGGTTAGCGCAATTCGCCATGTTGGTGTTGTTTTTGCAAATAATTCTGGGTGGCTGGACCAGTACCAACTACGCGGCACTGGCTTGTGAAGGTTTTCCGCAATGTAATAATTCGTGGTGGCCTGCCGGCGATTATAAAGAAGCCGGTAATTTAATTCAGGGGTTAATGACCGGCAATACGGCGCCGTTATCGGCGGAAGCTAAGGTTGCTGCACATTGGATGCATCGGGTCGGTGCTTTGGTAACGTTCCTGGTTTTGACAATAGTCATGTTTATCGCGTCTTCGGGTCGGTATCCACGATTAGTGCGTAAAAGTGCGGTTTGGTTAAGTGCGCTACTGTTGCTACAGGTTGGTTTGGGTGTTGCAAACGTTAGACTGAATTTACCGATGTGGAGCGCGGTTTCTCATAATGGCGTCGCTGCATTGTTGATGGTGTTATTAATTCGTCTGAGCTTTTACTCTAAGTATGCTTTAAAAGGCGAGCGAGACGCGGTAGAGGCGAAGGCTGATGTCATTGAGCCAGAAACGGTAGCCGATACCGTTGTTGCGCGAGATGTTTATCTTGAACCTGATCCTGCGGCTCGTGATTTGCGATTAAAATCGCAGTTACAACGAACTCGCTCGGGGTTAGGTGGATTACTGGCGAGTCTTGCACTGGGTCAGAAAAAGATTGATGATGATTTATTAGAGGATATTGAAACACAGTTGATTATGGCGGATGTCGGTATGGAAGTGACTGCCGATCTTATGAAGCAGTTAACAGCAACCATAGCGGCTTCTTCGGACGGTCACGTTGATGGTGTGGATTTATTAAAACAGCAATTGTTAGGCCTTTTAGAGCCGTATTCCCAGCCACTAATCATTCCCGAACAGGCCGGGCCATTTGTTATTTTAGTGATTGGAATTAATGGCGCGGGTAAGACGACGACTATCGGTAAAATGGCTAAGCGATTACAGACTCAAGGACACAGTGTGATGTTGGCCGCTGGCGATACTTTTAGAGCGGCGGCGGTAGAGCAGCTTCAAGCTTGGGGCGAGCGTAATGATATTCCTGTGATTGCGCAACAAACCGGTGCTGATTCCGCGTCAGTTATTTATGATGGTTTGCAATCGGCTAAGGCAAAAGGTGTGGATGTATTGATTGCCGACACCGCAGGAAGGCTTCATACCAAAGCAAACTTAATGGAAGAATTAATTAAAGTTAAGCGCATTATGGGGAAACTGGATGCAGCAGCACCCCATGAGGTCATGTTGGTCTTAGACGCGGGGACTGGACAAAATGCAGTGGTCCAAGCAAAGCAGTTTAATGAGGCGATGACCGTAACGGGGATAACGTTGACTAAGTTGGATGGAACGGCTAAAGGGGGTGTGGTCTTTGCCTTAGCCAAACAGTTAGGGATTCCGATTCGTTTTATTGGGATCGGTGAGGGCATTGAAGATTTGCAGGCGTTTAATGCTAAGGATTTTATTGACGCCGTGTTTACGACTGAGTAAATGATCAAGTTTGATCACGTAAGTAAACGCTATTCTGAAGTGGGTGATGCGCTTGTTGATGTTAGTTTTACGATTACTAAAGGGGAAATGGTCTTTTTAACCGGTCCCTCAGGTGCGGGCAAGAGTACCTTGCTAAAATTAATAGCACGGGTTGAGAGCGTATCACGGGGGCAGGTGTTTCTTGAGGGTCAAAATTTAAACCGTATTTTGGAACGAGAAGTTCCTTTTATACGTCGTAAAATGGGTTTAATTTTTCAAGATTATAAGTTATTAAATGACCGTACGGTGGCGGATAATATTGCTTTACCCTTATTGGTAGCAGGATATAGTCATCAAGACATTAAACGGCGAGTCAGAGCCGTTCTTGATAAAGTCGATTTAGCCGGTAAAGAGAAAAGCTATCCATTGTCGTTGTCAGGCGGTGAGCAGCAGCGGGTTGGTATTGCGCGTGCGGTTGTTAATAAACCGAGTGTGATTCTAGCGGATGAGCCGACCGGTAACCTAGACCCTGAG
>DUCI01000080.1:0-474 GCA_012959905.1 Methylococcaceae bacterium
ATGAGCGTGAACTGATTGGTCTTGAAGCGTTGATTCGTTGGCGACATCCTCGTCTGGGTTTATTAAGCCCGGATAAATTTATTCCGTTGGCAGAGACTCATCACCGAATCAATGCTATCGGAACATGGGTTCTGGGTGCTGTTTTTAAGCAAGTTCAGCAATGGCGTGAGGCGGGTTTGACGTTACCGAAGGTCGCGATTAATATCAGTTCGATACAGTTGTTGGATGTGGGTTTTGTAACTGTGGTTGAAGGCTTAGCCGAGCAATATAAGATTAATCCAAAGCAGGTTGTTTTTGAGATTACTGAGAGTATTGGTATTGAACACTTTGTCTTAGTCCAGAAGGTATTGGAGGACTTAAAAGTTCAGGGTTATCGTTTTTCATTGGATGACTTTGGAACGGGTTATGCGTCGATGGCGAATTTTAAGCGGCTGCCGTTTAGTCAGGTTAAGGTTGATCAGAGTTTTATTGTCG
>DUCI01000080.1:562-16589 GCA_012959905.1 Methylococcaceae bacterium
GACGCAGGGGCAATTTGATATTTTAGATCGGCTGGGATGTACCGGCTATCAGGGTTATCTCTTTTCAAAACCCTTAAGCGTTCAGGCAATAACGTCTTTGTTAAGGAGTCGTTTTGAGTGATGGTTGTTTTATCTTTTATGGCTTACCCCTAATCACTTATGCAGAGTTCATTTTCAAGAGTTTTTGCAATGCAGTTAAGTAGATACGCCGTGTATGGGGTTTTGTTCGGATTCTTGTTTCCGTTGGGTGCCATCTGCCTATTGTTATGGTCTAGTGGAGAATGGACATTTCAGCAAATTAGACTTATTCATGACCAGAATACCTTATTATTGATAATCGATACCGCACCGATATTTCTAGGAATTTTTGCAGCATTCGGAGGCTATCAAAAAGATAAACTAGAGCGAGTCGTCTCTCGTCATGAGGGGTTGTCTTTGCAAAGAGGCAAAGTTTTAGACTCAGCATTTGATGGGGTTATTATGCTGGATAAGCGGGGTTGTGTTATTAATTTTAATAAGACCTGTGAGGCTGTTTTTGGCTACTGTAAAGCAGAAATTCTGGGTCATAAAATGGCTGACTTTATTTTTCCTGAAAATTATCGTGACCAGTATCACCAGGCGTTAACGAACTATGTTGCAACAGGTGAGCAGGTTGATCTTAATAAACGTATAGAGATAGAAGGACTCCATAAGAGCGGCCATGTTTTTCCGATAGAGATAGTTATCAGCCCCATAAAAATAGCCAACACTATTATGTTTAGTGCTTTTATCAGGGATATTACCGAACGTAAAAAAGATAAAGAGGCCCTTTATCATGCTGCATTTACGGATGAATTAACAGGCTTACCTAATCGTCGTTATTTTACCGATTTTTTAAAAAAACGGTTAGCGCTTGAAATGTCTGATGATCAAGTCGGTACGTTGTTTTTTATAGACCTTAACCGATTTAAGTTGGTGAATGATAGTTTAGGGCATCATATCGGTGACGAGTTGTTACAAGTTATCGCCCAGCGGTTATCTTCGAATATCAGAGCGGGTGATTTGGTCTGTCGTTTGGGGGGCGATGAGTTTCTTGTACTCCTCGCTTCGAGTCGGGTTGGTCGAGAAAAAGCCACTAAAGATGCAAAAGTCATCGCTCAGGGTTTAGTTGAAAACCTGAGTAAGTTAATGATGATCGGCAAGCATAAAGTGGGTGTTTTAGCCAGTGTGGGTATCTGCCATTTTCATAGGGGCGATTGCGTTGATGATATTCTTATGTGGGCAGATTCAGCGATGTATCAGGCAAAAAAAAATTCACTGCATTCGGTTGCTGTTTATACCAAAGCGATGCATAAGGGCTTAATGAAGCAAATGAAAATTATAGAGTCACTTGATGAAGCCGTCTTTGATGAACAATTTTTTATGCTTTATCAACTGCAATATAATCAAAACAATGACCTAGTGGGTGCCGAAGCTCTCATTCGTTGGCAGCACCCGAGCTTAGGTTTGTTGCCTCCCGGTATCTTTATTTCGTTAGCCGAACAATATAGCCGGATGGAAGCGATAGGGATATGGGTTTTAGAGTCAGTTTTTAAACAAATTACGATCTGGAAAGCAGAGGGTTTAGAGTTACCGAAGGTATCGATTAATATCAGTGTTAAGCAATTGATGCAGGATGACTTTGTTAACCTGCTCAATAGCCTGGCGCACAAGTACAATGTTTTTCCTGGCGCCATTATTTTAGAGGTGACCGAAAGTATAAGTCTAGAGGATTTTGATTCTTTGCAAGAAAAGTTCGTGAAGTTAGCCAGCCAGGGTTATCGTTTCTCACTTGATGATTTTGGTACCGGTTATGCGTCAATGACTAATTTTAAGCGGATGCCATTTTCTCAGGTAAAAGTGGACCAAAGTGTTATTACGGATATTGCAACTAATGAAGATAATTTAGCCTTTACTAAGGCAATTATCGCGATGGCTAAAACATTTGGCATGGAAGTGGTCGCTGAAGGGGTAGAGACTGATGGGCAGCATTCGATCTTGATGGCTTTAGGTTGTGACCAGTTTCAGGGCTATTTGTTTTCAAAGCCGGTGCCACCCAAAAAACTGGCGAGGTTAATTAAATCTTAGCGATAGCCACTCAAACATAGATAATGAGGCTACTTTTCTAACACGTTAACCCAAAGTATTTTGGTTAGGCCAAGGCGTTTCTGAACGCTTAACGGGTTCAGTTAATTCTGTAAGTTGCAGTAAGGCAAAGAGCGTTTTTAAGTGCGGACATTCAGTATTGGTATGCGAAGCCGCTTTGATGGTATTGCCTAAAATAGCATTAATTTCCATGGGACGACCGGCCTGATAGTCTAGTAACATGCTGGTTTTGTAGGGCGGCATTTGTTGGGTATGGTTAATGTTGGTTTCAATTATATCTTCAGGGAGTCTGTGACCTAAGGCTGTGGCAATGGTAAAAACCTCTTGCATGATGGCGCGTATTAAGGGTTCTTGGGTTTGTAAAATAGTTTGTGTACTGAGGCCACCCGAGAGGACCGATAAGGGATTGAAAGGGGCGTTCCAGATGCATTTTTGCCACCGTGCGGTGGTAATGGCTTCACTTAATTGACAATCGATGCCAGCATCGTTAAAAAATGTTGCCAGGCGTCGGGTTTTTTCGCTAAAACCTGACGGTAGGTTTCCGAGCGTTAACCGTCCATAGGCCAAATGTTCAATTTCACCATGGTGTATTCGGTTGCAGCAAATAAAAGCGAGCCCGCTGACCACCTCGTTATTTGGAAAAGCGGCGATGATTTCATCTTCAATGGCAATACCATTTTGAATCAGCACGATCGTGGTGTTTATGCCTACAGCCGGTTTAATGAGTTTTACTCGATCAAGATTGTCGAGAACCTTGGTGCAGACTAACAGGTAGTCAACAGGTGTTTTTACAGTTGCTGTTGAATTAAATGTTTGCTCGGGCTGAAAAGACCATTGGCCTAATTCGTGGCTGTTAATTTGAAAGCCGTGTTGTTTGATGTGGCTGTAATCAGAGCGGCAAACGACAGAAACTTGTAGGCCTTGTTGGGCTAAAAGGCTACCGTAGAAACCGCCGATAGCACCGGTGCCAAAGATTAAGGCCGTGGTCATAGGTTTAGTGTTTCTTTTAAAAAAGGAACCGTAACCTTGCGTTGTGCGGATAAGGTTGCGTGGTCCAGAATAGGTAGCAAGTCCCAGAAGTCGGTGAGTTTGCGTGTGTAGCGAGACAGAATAAAAGAGGCGGCCTGCGGAGAAATATCAAAGCCCATGCGATTCGCTTTATGGCTGAGTGCAACCATTAAGTTGGCGTCGCTTAAGCGATCTAGTTTCAGGGTAAGCCCCCAGTTGAGGCGAGTTTTAAGGTCTGCTAAGGGGATGTTTAATTGGGTGGGTGAACAGTTAGCGCTGACAATGAGGCGGTTACCTTGTTCGGTAATACGGTTGAAAAAATTAAAGTAGTGTTCTTGGTGTTGTTGACTCTCATTGAGCAAATGAATATTGTCTATACAAACTAGCGCTAAGTTTTCTAGTCCGTCAAGGATGCTGGGGTCTGGGAGTTGCCCGCTTTTTAATTCTAAATAAAAAGTATGCTCTCCTGTTTGCGCGGTTTGTTGGCAGCAGGCTTGTAAAAGGTGAGTTTTTCCGGTGCCAGAAGCGCCCCAGACAAAGATAAAAGACTCGCCGTTTTTATCGCTGCATTGCTTTAAATGGCTGACAACTTCTTCGTTTTCACCGGAGAAATAGTCGTCAAAACTTTGGTTGCTTCGGTATTTGAAATCAAGGGGTAATTGTTTACTCATTGATTAGGTTATTTGCCATTTGAGCGAACATAAAACGTAGCGCTTAGGAATAAGATTAGGGCAAGAATGGCTTCGCCGGTGGCATACCAACGTTCAGCAGGATTAGCCATGGCTTCGACCAGTCCGTGGGTAATATACAATAAACTGACATAGGCCATCCAGGCGGTACTTTTGGAGCGGCCGTTAAGAAAGCCACGTAACGGTAGCAGTAGTGGCGGCACGGTAACAATGAGCACTAAGGCGGTTGGAAACCGTGCTGACGGCATTAGCAGTGTATGCCAGGCCATCAGTAAAGCAAAAAGGCTAAAGTAGGCGCTGAGCGCTAAGGTGTAGTAAGTCTGTTTATTGAGTGTCATAAGGCATTAAGTCGGTGAGCAGTTTGGGCTAATTGTTGGCCCATAAGTTGGCATAAAGTTTTTTCCTCGTCGCTTAACGGTTGGCCTTGGCGAGCGAGGTGGCTGGGCCCATAAGGTGTGCCGCCGGTTTGTGTTTCCCGTAAGGCCGGTTCACTGCAAGGCACACTCATAATCATCATGCCTTGGTGCATCAACGGTAACATCATTGACAGTAAGGTGCTTTCGTGACCGCCATGCATACTGCTGGAGGAGGTGAAAACGACGGCGGGTTTTCCAGTCAGTGCACCAGCAAACCACAGTTCAGTCGTGCTATCAATAAAATGTTTAAGCGGTGCGGCCATATTGCCAAAATGAGTGGGGCTACCGAGTGCTAAACCGTGACAGTTTTTTAAGTCTTCAAGCGTTGCATAAGGTGCACCTTGTTCTGGAATGCTATCTTCAGTCGCTTCACAGACTGAGGAAATATTCGGAACGGTACGGATGATTGCGTTGGCGTTTTGTGTGGATTCAACGCCGCGGGCAATTTGCTGAGCCATATCAATCGTTGCACCATGTCGGCTGTAATAGAGGATGAGTATCTGTGTATCCATGTTATGTATTTTGGGGTGAGAGGTCGTTTTTTAGGGTTGTTTGAGAGCACTTATAAAATAGTGAGGACGTTTTCTGGAGGGCGTCCAATGGCGGCTTTGTTGTTTGCTAAAACAATGGGGCGTTCGATAAGTTTAGGGTATTCAGCCATGGCTCTAATAAGAGCTTCTGAGTCGAGCGACGTATCGTTCAGACCGGCAGATTTATAATCAGGCTCACTTTTACGGAGTAGTGCTCGGGGCTCAATAGCCAGTTTAGTTAAGATGCTACTGATTTCTTCAGCGTTGAGTGGTGTTTCCAGATATTTTATGATTTCAGGCTCTATGCCTTGGTCTTGTAGGAGTTGTAGTGTTTGGCGTGATTTACTGCAACGGGGGTTGTGGTAGATAGTGACCTTCATAGTGGTATCCTTAATGCTAAAATGAACCTAATAATTCTATCATAGCATTTGAGGGAATAGCCGAGTTAGTGCTGTGTTGTTGCTGGGTGTCGGTTGAGCATGGGCTGGTGTTTGGTGGGGTTATTATGGTATTTTGAATTCTTTTTTAGCTGGGATTACAGATAATGCAGTTACCTAGGTTTACATCTGCGCAAGTTTTAGTGGTCGGTGATTTAATGCTTGATCAGTATTGGCATGGTTCAACGTCTCGAGTTTCGCCAGAAGCACCGGTTCCTATTGTCCATGTTAATGATCGTGAATTTCGCCCGGGAGGGGCCGGTAATGTGGCGTTAAATTTAGCGGCATTAGGTGTGGATGTTACCTTGGTGGGCTATTGCGGTCAGGATGAGTCGGCTGAGACGTTAACGACAATATTAACGAATGCCGGAGTGACGTGTCGTTTTATCACCTTAGACGAATACCCTACGATTACCAAGTTGCGGGTTATGAGTCGAAATCAGCAACTCATCCGTCTCGATTTTGAGGAAGACTTTCAGCAATTTAACAGTGATCAACTGCTTGCTGCTTGCCCTGAGCTAATTGAGCAAGCCGATGTGGTTGTTTTCTCAGATTACGGAAAAGGAACCTTGGTACAAGTTGAGCAGTTAATCGCATTGGCTGGGCGTTATAATAAGCCTACATTGGTTGACCCTAAAGGCGTTGATTTTGAACGTTATCGCAAATCAACGATTATGACGCCTAATTTAAGCGAGTTTGAAGGCGTTGTCGGGCCTTGTCCTGATCAGGATGTATTGGTCGAAAAAGGCTACCAATTGATGGCAAAACTGGGGTTGTCTGGGTTGTTGATTACGCGCAGTGAACATGGGATGACCCTGTTAGAACATGGCGGTGAGCCCTTGCACTTGCCGACTCAGGCGCGAGATGTTTTTGATGTGACAGGGGCTGGGGATACGGTGATTTCAGTGTTGGCTGCGAGCCTAGCCGCCAAGGAATCATTGGCGAATGCGACATGGTTGGCGAATACAGCAGCGGGCATTGTGGTCGGTAAATCGGGCACGGCAGTGGTTAGTACGGCAGAAATGACCCAAGCGCTACAAGGGCGACGAATTACTCACGGTGGTGTTGTTTTAGTGGCTGAGTTAGAGCCTGCAATGGTGCAGGCGCATAAAAATAATGAAATTGTTGTTGCGACTAATGGGTGTTTTGATATTTTACATCCGGGCCATGTTCGTTATTTGCAGCAGGCTCGGGAGTTAGGGGATCGTCTGGTTGTTTTAGTGAATAGTGATGAATCAGTACGGCGTTTAAAAGGTTCAACGAGACCGGTGAATGGCTTAGCGCATCGAATGGAAATGTTGGCGGCCTTAACTTGTGTGGATTGGGTGGTGGCTTTTAGCGAAGATACGCCCCAAGTCATCATCGATAGATTATTGCCAGATATATTGGTTAAAGGCGGTGATTATCAGGATATTACAGAGATTGCGGGGCATGAAAGTGTGCTTGCGAATGGCGGTGAAGTTAAAATATTGTCTTTTATTGAAGGTCATTCAACCACGAACATTATTAATGCCATTAAGGACGGAGAAAAATCTATCGGGGTGTAGGATTTTTGATTAGACCCGTTGTAGGATTAACTCCAAGGCCAGTTTGCTGCCAAAATAAGCCAGTGTCAGAAAGATAAAACCAATAATAGTGCCGCGAATGGCTTTTTTTCCACGCCACCCATAACGAATACGACCGGATAATAAAATGCCAAAGACAACCCATGCCAGCAGTGACAGAATTGTTTTGTGAGCCAGGTGTTGTGCAAAAAGATCCTCAAGAAAGAAAAAACCGCTGAGTAGGGAGCCCGATAAAAAGAGCATGCCTGTCCCTATCATTTGAAACAATAAGAGTTCCATGGTTTGCAAGGGGGGCAATGAAAGTACCAGTTTGTGTGGGCGGTGACTATGAAGTTGGTGGTCTTGTATCGCGAGTAAGACCGCTTGAAAAGCGGCTATGTTAAAAAGGCTGAAGGCGATAATAGAGGTAAGAATATGAAGATTCATTTGCCAGGCATGATTAGCCAGAATTTGGGGTTCTATTTCAATATGGTTCTGTAGGCCTAGCATGAGTGCCGCAATTGGAAATATCGCGATGGCTAATTTATCGATGGGGCGTGTTAATGCCGCTAACAGAAATAGCCAGACAAGAATGTTGGAAACCAGTGAGCCCGCGGTAAAGAAATTGAGATTTAAGCCTTCAGGCGTAAATAATTGTTGCGTGACTGTTGTGGTGTGTAAAAGCACAGCAATCCATCCGAGTGTGAGTGGATGAAGGTGCTGAAATAAACCGGTATGGATGGTGTTTTTATTCTTGGCGATTAAAAAAGCACTTAATAAATAACTGATAATAGTCAGGTTATTGATTAATGTATGAATCATTAAGGCTGTCCTTATTGGATTAGTCTGTCATAATAGTTGTTTTTACGGTAAAGCTATAATTTACTAAGGGAGCAAAGTTGCATCCTTAGAGGTAACTGAAAATTATAACCTGTTTGGGCTCTATGTGAGTCTTAGTTTAAGAGTTGTGAAGGTGTTCGTCTATTATGTTTGAAAATTTAACCGATCGTTTAACGAAAACGCTTAAGGTCGTTCGCGGGCAGGGGCGTCTTACTGAAGATAATATTAAGGATACGTTGCGCGAGATTCGTTTATCCTTGTTAGAAGCCGATGTGGCTTTACCGGTGGTTCAGGCCTTTATTGGTGGTGTGAAAAAGCGGGCGTTGGGAACCGAGGTTGAAACCAGTCTTCTGCCTAGCCAAGCCTTATTGAAAATCGTTCAAGACGAACTCATGACGGTGATGGGTGGGGCGAATGAAGGGCTGAATTTTAAAACCAATCCGCCGGCGGTTATTTTAATGGCGGGTTTGCAAGGGGCGGGTAAAACCACGACCGTTGCAAAATTAGGACGTTGGCTGAAGGAAAATCATAAAAAATCAGTGGGTGTTGTCAGTGCCGATGTTTATCGACCTGCGGCCATCAAGCAATTAGAAACATTGGCCAATGATTTGTCATTGGAGTTTATTGAAAGCGATGCTTCACAAAAACCGATTGATATTGTTAATAACGCTGTTGATAAAGCACGGCGTAAATTTCTTGACGTACTGATTGTTGATACAGCAGGACGTTTAGCTATTGATGATGAAATGATGGCCGAGATAAAAGGTCTTCATGCGGCGATCAATCCGATTGAAACACTCTTTGTGGTCGATAGTATGACCGGACAGGATGCGGCTAATACAGCAAAAGCATTTGATGAAGCGCTTCCGTTAACCGGTGTTGTGCTTACCAAGGCAGACGGTGATGCGCGTGGTGGTGCTGCATTATCGATTCGTCATATTACCGGAAAACCCATTAAATTTATCGGTACCGGTGAGAAAACGGATGAACTAGAGTTGTTTCACCCTGATCGTTTGGCCTCTCGTATTCTCGGTATGGGCGATATGCTCAGTCTGATCGAAGAAGTTGAGCGCAAGGTCGATCAAAAGAAAGCCGAACGGCTTGCGAAGAAAGTTAAAAAAGGTCAGACATTTACTTTGGAAGACTTCAAAGATCAATTGCAACAAATGCAAGATATGGGGGGCGTTGGTTCTTTGTTGGAGAAATTACCCGGTATGAATAACTTATCTGAAAGTGTGAAAGATAAAGTTAACGATAAAGAGCTTTCTCGGCAAGTTGCAGTCATTAATTCGATGACGATTCAGGAAAGGAAATTCCCCGATATTATTAAAGGTAGGCGCAAAAAACGTATTGCGGCGGGTTGTGGGCAAGATGTTCAAGACCTTAATAAGTTGTTGAAACAATTCAAAATGATGCAGAAAATGATGAAACGCTTTAAAAAGGGCAATATGGCCAATATGATGCGTGGATTACAGAGCAATATGGGTAGTATGGGCGGTAGTTTAGGCCGCTAAAATTCATTGGGGTTGGCTTTGAGGTGAGTTTTATAGCCTCTGAATGTAATTATTTCTTCACATTCTGCTAAAAGCCCGTACAATGATCCGATTTATTTGATTATAGTTTTATGAGGAAATTTTAATGGTAACCATTCGTCTTGCAAGAGGTGGTGCGAAGGACAGTCCTTTTTATCATGTTGTTGTCGCAGATAGTAGAAGAAGTCGTGATGGGCGTTATATTGAACGTCTTGGTTTTTTTAACCCATTAGCACGGGGTAATGAAGAAAGATTACGCTTGGACGTTGACCGCGTAACGCATTGGAAGTCACACGGTGCACAAACTTCAGAGCGTGTTGCTAAGTTGGTAAAAGAAGCAAAGAAAGCGGCAGAATAAAAGATTACAAGTGGTAGAAACGCATCTTGTCATAGGTAAAATCACCGGTGTTTTTGGTGTTAATGGCTGGGTTAAGGTTTTCTCGGACACTAGTCCGAGAGAAAATATAGTGAATTATTCGCCCTGGTTATTAGAAAAGGGGCGCGAACAGCGATTATTGAAAGTAATCGATGGTCGAATTCAGGGTAAAGGTATTGTCGCTCGTTTGGAAACGATTGAGCGGTGCGAGCAAGCAGAGTCCTTATCTGGTTGGACGATCTCAATAGCACGAAGTCAATTACCTGATCCAGAGAAAGATGAATACTACTGGTCAGATCTTGTCGGTTTGGCCGTTGTAACCACGGCGGGTGTTTCTTTAGGCGTTGTGGATCATCTTTTAGAAACCGGTGCGAATGATGTGCTTGTGGTTCAAGGTGATAGTGAACGGCTGATCCCTTTTATTCAAGGGTCGGTTCTTAAAAAGATTGATTTAGTAGCAGGTCTCATTGAAGTTGATTGGGATCCTGACTTTTAGTGGCTAGTATGCGTTTTGATGTTGTAACGTTGTTTCCTGAGATGATTCAGCAGGCTTCTGATTTCGGCATTGTTGGCAGGGCCATAGATAATCAGTTGGTCGATTTGGTGACCTGGAACCCTAGGGATTTCACTGAAGATCGACATAGAACGGTAGATGCTAGACCTTATGGTGGTGGACCTGGAATGGTGATGATGTATCAACCGTTACAGGACGCTATTATAAATGCCAAAAAGGCAGGTGATAGCAAAGCGAGAAAAGTAGTTTATTTAAGTCCGCAGGGTAGACCGCTAACCCAGGATTTATTGGTAAAGACTTGTGAGCTAACACAGTTGGTTTTGGTCGCAGGTCGTTATGAAGGCATTGATGAACGCTTAATAGAAGCTGAAATCGATGAAGAATGGTCACTGGGAGATTATGTGATCAGTGGCGGTGAATTGGCTGCGTTAGTGGTTATAGATGCAGTGACTCGGTTATTACCGGGTGTGTTGGGCGCTAAGGAATCGGCTCAGCAAGATTCATATATGAATGGTTTGTTGGACTGTCCGCATTATACTCGGCCAGAGTTGATAGACGGTAAGTGGGTTCCGAGTGTACTGTTGAGCGGTAATCATGCGGAAATTGCTCGTTGGCGACTGCAGCAGTCCTGGAAAAATACGCGGTCTAAAAGGCCGGATTTATTAAATGAGATGACGTTGTCTGATGAGCAGGCAGCATTATTGAAAGAGATTAAAACTAAGAGTTAAGGGTGTGTCATGAGTAATATTATTGAGCAACTGGAACAAGAACAATTAAAGACTAATCTTCCGGATTTCAACCCCGGTGATACTGTTGTTGTTCAGGTTAAAGTAACAGAGGGAAGTCGTGAAAGATTACAGGCTTTTGAAGGCGTTGTGATTGCTAAACGGAATCGTGGTGCTAATTCAGCGTTTACAGTACGTAAAATTTCTCATGGTGAAGGTGTTGAGCGTGTTTTCCAAACACACAGTCACATGGTGGCTGGTATTGAAGTTCTACGTCGTGGTGATGTGCGTCGTGCTAAATTGTATTACTTGCGTGACTTACGCGGTAAACGTGCACGTATTAAGGAAAAACTTAAGTAAGCAATTGTTGAGTTTTCAGAAAAAAGACAGCCTTAGGGCTGTTTTTTTTTGAGTATAACTTTAGTGTGCTGAGTTTTAGAGGCACCTTTTTGATATAACCGTATTGGATTCAGTATACTGCTGTAGGTTTTCCGCTAACGGTTAGTTATTTTAAATGATAAAGGCTAAGGCTTTAATTGATCTATTTTTAGACGCGAGTTGGTCTGAGCAAGGATTGAGTGAGAATACACTGAGTGCTTATGGCAGTGACTTAATGATTTTTGCCGAATTTTTAGCCGCTAAAAGTATGCTTGATGTGAATAGCAGTGATATTTCACAATTTATGGCCGTGCGCTTTGAACACGGGCTGAGTCGTCGTTCAGCAGCACGCATGTTGTCAGCATTGCGCCAGTTTTATCGTTATTTAGTGCGCGAAGGGCAACTAAAAGTAGATCCGACGACGCATATTGAGCCGCCACAGTTAGGTCGGCCGTTACCGGTGAGTTTATCCGAAGATGATGTTGAGAAATTATTGGCAGCACCGGACGAGACAATGGCCTTAGGGTGTCGTGACCGAACCATGTTGGAGTTGTTATACGCAACCGGACTTCGGGTTTCAGAATTAATCTCGCTTCGGTTTGAACAAATCAGTTTGCGCCAAGGCGCGGTGCGTATAGTTGGGAAGGGTAATAAAGAGCGACTGGTCCCGGTGGGCGAACAAGCATTGAGTTGGTTGGAACAATATATCAGCACGGCGCGAGAAGCTATTTTAGCCGGTCGGCAAAGTGATTTTTTGTTTATAACGCATCGTGGTTCAGCGATGTCTCGTCAGGCTTTTTGGTATTTGATTAAGCGTTATGCTCGTGTGGCCGGTATTGCTAAATCACTGTCTCCGCATACATTGCGACACGCTTTTGCGACACATTTGTTAAATCATGGTGCTGACTTAAGAGTGGTACAATTATTACTCGGGCACAGTGATTTGTCGACCACACAGATTTATACACATATTGCCCAAGAACGGTTAAAAGAATTACATCAGCAGTTTCATCCAAGAGGTTAATTAACATGACAAATCAGATTCACCCTACAGCGTGTATTGCCGACAATGCAAAACTTGGTGATGCGGTGATGGTTGGCCCTTATGTGGTGATAGAACCGGATGTGGTTATCGGTGAGGGTTGTGAGATTCAGGCGCATGCCGTTATCAAGCGTTTTACCCAAATGGGTTCGGGTAATCGGGTCCATTCACATGTGGTGCTGGGTGATTTACCGCAAGATATCGCGTTTAAAGCCGAAACAGTGAGTTATTTAACTATCGGTGATAACAATGTTTTTCGAGAAGGTTTTACCGCCCATCGAGCAACGGTTGTTGAGGGGGCGACGGTCATTGGCTCACAGTGTTTTTTTATGAATCATAGTCATGTTGCGCATGATTGTATGATTGGGGACCAGACTATTTTTGCTAATAATGTTGCCATTGGTGGTTTTGTTGAGGTGGGCAATAATGTGTTTATGGGCGGTGCAGTGGTCGCACATCAATTTTGCCGCGTAGGCCCTTTTGCGATTGTTAGAGGAACCTCGGGGTTAAGTATGGATGTATTACCTTTTACGACAGCAGGCGGTGCACCGGCGAAGCATTATCGACTTAACTCCATTGGGTTGCGACGAGCGGGTATCCGTGGTGAACGTTATAAAATATTAACGACGGCTTTTAGACGCCTGAAGGCACAAGAATCAATTGAAGATTTAGCGGACACGCCGGAAATATTGATCTTGAAAGCATGGCTAGCGGTCAAGTCAAAGCGGGGTGTGCATGGGTTTAAGTAATGTTTTATATTAAAATTATTGTTTCTAAGTAAAGATGCCAGCGATGAAAAAAATTAAGAGTGCAGTGATCGGTGCCGGTTATTTGGGTAAGTTTCATGCAGAAAAATATGCCAGTTTGCCCGATTCGGAATTGATTGCAGTCGTCGATGTCAATCAACAGGCGGCTGAAGAGATCGCACAAAAACACCAAACCAAGGCGCTAACAGATTACCGTCAGTTATTGGGTCAGGTGGATGCGGTCAGTATTGTGGTGCCGACAACCTTACATCACCAAGTCGCGTTGGATTTTATTAATCACGGCACCCATGTGTTGGTGGAAAAGCCGATTACGGTGACTGTTGAAGAAGCCGATGAATTAATAGCCGCCGCTCAAGCGAACAATGTTTTGTTACAAGTCGGTCATTTGGAACGCTTTAACCCCGCCGTCATGGGGTTAGATCATTTGCCGGATAAGCCGCTATTTATTGAATCGCATCGGTTATCACCTTTTAACCCGCGTGCTAATGATGTCAGTGTAGTTTTGGATTTAATGATTCATGATATCGATATTATTTTAGCACTGGTTGATTCGGAAATAGAGCGTTTGGATGCGAGCGGTACACCGGTTTTAACAAAAGGAATTGATATTGCTAATGCACGTATTGTATTTAAGAATGGTTGTGTGGCCAACGTGACCGCCAGCCGGGTGAGTATGAAAATGGAACGCAAAATGCGTATGTTCCGGCCCAGTTGTTATGTGTCGGTTGATTTCCAAAATCGTGTTCTGACGCAGCATCAAATCGGCGATAAAGAAATGTTTCCCGGGATCCCAGACATTAAAACAAACAAGTCGACTTTTGAAAATGGTGATGCTTTATTGGAAGAGATCAAATCATTTTTACAGTGCATTAAAATGGGTGAGGCGCCGTTAGTCAGTGGTGAATCCGGGAAAAGAGCACTTCAAGTTGCCATACAAATTAGTCAGCTCATTGGTGAGTCAGAATATAGGTAGCCGAAGGCTATTAATTAAAATAAGTTATCAATGTTAAAAGATAAGGATAGTGATCATGATTCCAATGGTAAATCTGAAAGCAGAATACAACGAAATTAAAGCTGAGATCCAAGCAGGCATCAATGGGGTTTTAGACAGTTGTGCTTTTATATTGGGGCCGAATGTGCAGGCGTTTGAGCAAGAAGCGGCCGATTTTTTAGGGGTTAAACATGCGATTGGTGTGGCCTCTGGAACTGATGCGCTGCATTTGGCATTGATAGCGGCCGGTATTGGTGACGGTGATGAAGTGATTACTTCGGCCTTTACTTTTATTGCTACAGCGGAAGCGATTCGTTACGTTGGGGCGACGCCGGTGTTTGTAGATATCGATGCACAGACGCTTAATATTACCGCAGCAACGATCGCCGCTGCGATTACCGCTAAAACGCGTGCGATTATGCCGGTTCATCTCTTTGGTCAGCCCGCTGATATGAGTGCCATTAAGGGTTTGTGTGAGCGTCACAGTCTTAAATTGATTGAAGATTGTGCGCAATCTTTTGGCGCTTCGATTGACGGTCAACAAACCGGTAGTTTTGGTGATGCGGCAGGGTTTAGTTTTTTTCCCAGTAAGAATTTAGGGGCTTATGGCGATGGGGGGTTAGTGACAACGTCCTCTGATGAGGTCGCTTCGATGATAAAAAAATTACGTAATCACGGTTCTGACGTGCGTTATTACCATGATGTGATCGGTTATAACAGCCGGTTAGATGAAATGCAGGCGGTTATTTTGCGGGCTAAGCTGAAGCGTATTGAGAACAGTAATCAACGCCGGCGTGCGGTGGCGCAGTTGTACTCCGAGTTACTTCAAGGCTTGCCGTTAGAAACACCGTTTGAAGATGGTCTCGGTGTGCATGTTTATCATCAGTACACGCTGTTATCAGATCATCGAGAAAAGATTTTAGCAGCCCTACAGGCACAGCAGATCGCTTGTGCGGTGTACTACCCTGTACCGTTGCATCAACAAACGGTCTTTTTAGACAGTTGTGAGGGTTTATCTTTACCGGTTACGGAATCGGTTGCAGCACGTTGTCTTTCACTCCCTATTTGTCCGAGTCTGAGTGATAGTCAAATCAGAGAGATTGCGGCTGTTATTAGCGCTACCTTGTCCTAGGGTGTTGATTGGTTAAGGGGGAGAGCGGGGCGTTGACAGATAAGCATAAAAAAAATCCGAGAGTCATGATCGTGGCCGGTGAGGCCTCGGGTGATCGTCACGGTGCAGAATTATTTTTGGCGCTTAAAGCGATGTCTCCTGCGGTAACCGGCATCGGGATGGGAAGTACCTGTATGCGTGAGGCGGGCATTGAGTTGTGTGTTGATGCCTCGAATATTGGTGTGATTGGCATTGTGGAAGTACTGCGGCATTACCGTGAAATTAAGCGGGCTTTAGAGCAGGTTAAAAAAACCCTGCGTGAACAACAACCCGACCTCTTAATTTGTGTTGATTATAAAGAGTTTAATTATAAATTAGCCACCTATGCGAAACAGTGTGGGGTTAAGGTGCTTTTTTATGTCAGCCCGCAAGTGTGGGCCTGGCGCCCGGGGCGGGTTAAAAAATATGGTCGAGTCATTGATATGATGGCCGTTATCTTTCCTTTTGAAGTCCCTTATTATGAACGCGAAAAGGTACCGGTTCGTTATGTGGGGCACCCGTCGGTAGATACCGTGAAGCCTAAATATACCAAGGCGGCGGTGCGAGGCCATTTTGAAATAAATGCGGACACACCGGTTATTGGCTTGTTACCCGGTAGTCGGCACAATGAAATTAACCGGTTGTTGCCGGAAATGTTGATGGCAGCCGAGCAGATAGCCGGTCAACTGCCGGGGTGTCAGTTTATGTTGCCGCAAGCCAATTCTGTCAGCGATGAATTGATAGCGTCTTATCTGGCAACAGCGACGGTTAACGTGCGCGTGGTCAAACAAGAATTTTATGATGTGGTTCAGTGTTGCGATGCGGTGTTAACCACGTCGGGAACTGCGACATTAGAAATTGCTCTGTTAGAAGTCCCGATGGTCATCGTCTATAAATTGTCTGCCTTAACGTATGGGTTGGGTCGATTGTTGGTTAATATTGATTTCATTGGTTTACCGAATAT
>DUCI01000081.1 GCA_012959905.1 Methylococcaceae bacterium
ACCCGTTGTGGGAGAGATCTTTTTAAAAAAGGGCGGTGACTTGCCGGTTAAATCAATTGAGTGCGCTGGTTTTTATCGTCTTCTAAAGGGTGTATCATGAACCCCTTTTGACCATTTAGGAAATACGCTATGCATAACGTGACATTAATCAAAGGCGATGGGATTGGCCCATCCATTATGGAAGAGGCCGTGAAGGTTATTGATGCCACTGGCGTTCAGATTAACTGGGAAGAAGCCGAAGCCGGTCTGGGAGCGTATGAGAAATACGGCACCCCTATTCCTGATGAAACCGTTGCATCATTTACCCGTAACCGCGTCGCTTTTAAAGGCCCTTTAACAACGCTTTCAGGCGGTGGCTTTCGAAGTATTAATGTCGTTCTTCGGCAAAAATTTAATCTCTATGCCAATGTGCGTCCTGCAAGAATTTGGCCCGGGGTTAATACCCGCTTTGAAGATGTAGATATTGTCGTGGTGAGAGAAAACACCCAAGGGTTGTACTGCGGCCTGGAACATTATTTGACCCCGGAAAAAGATATTGCCGAAAGTCTTGTGGTGGTGACCCGCGAGGCTTCTGAAAAAATTATTCATTATGCGTTTCAGTATGCGGTTGATAATAACCGTAAAAAAGTTACGGTGTGCCATAAGGCCAATATTTTAAAATTCACCCAAGGCTTGTTTTTGGATGTGGCCCGTGAGATTGCACCGAGTTATCCCGCGATTGAATTTGACGAAAAAATCATCGATGCGGCGTGTATGCATATGGTGATGAACCCGGCGCAATTTGATGTGGTGGTCACAACCAATATGTTTGGCGATATTTTATCGGATTTAACCGCCGGTTTAGTGGGCGGTTTGGGCTTAATTCCAGGCGCTAATATTGGTGTCGATGCGGCCTTGTTTGAGGCGGTTCATGGCAGTGCACCCGATATTACCGGTAAGAACCTCGCTAATCCAACCGCAGTCATTATGGCAGGCGCGATGATGCTCAAGCATTTAGGTGAAGATGCCGCCAGTGAGCGCGTTGAGCGGGCGGTTAAAAAGGTTGTTTTCGAGGGTACCTTTGTCACCCCTGATTTAAATCCAAATTCCAGAGCGGGAACCACGGAGATGGGCCAAGCCATTCGTGATGCCATGGTCTAGGTACTAGCCTTTTTTCTTTTTAGATAAGCGTTTAGGGCGCTAAGGTGTTGTATTTAATGCCTGACCTGCCTTAAGCGCTTATTTTTTATGACCTGATGAGTAAGCGCTACTCCTGCGTTGTATCTTTAAAAAAAAGTGCTGTTCTGCTATAATAACCCGTTACTTATGTCAAATTAACAGCTTGGCGCCGCCAGCGTTTTTTAGTTTGATGCCGGTCTATTAGGCACTTATTGTGCCTGTCTTTGTCAAATTCCCAATGAGAGTTGTAAATGTTAGATGATTATCGCCAACATGTAGAAGAACGCTTGGAGCAGGGTATTGTTCCTCAACCCTTATCGGCTGAACAAGTCGCCGGGTTAGTTAAATTGATTGAAAATCCGCCTGTGAATGAGGAAGGTTTTTTAGTCGATTTATTAGAAAACAGGGTGCCGGCCGGTGTTGATGAGGCCGCCTATGTGAAGGCCGGTTTTCTGGCGGCGATTGCTAAAGGTGAATCGCAGTCGCCGATGTTAACTCCTGAGCATGCCACTGAATTGTTAGGCACGATGCTCGGCGGCTATAACATAGCGCCTTTAATTGCATTACTGGATGATCATAATTTAGCACCGCTTGCCGCGAAAGCATTGAGCCATACCTTGTTGGTTTTTGATGCCTTTTACGATGTTAAAGAAAAAGCCGATCATGGCAATGCCTATGCCCAACAGGTCGTTGAGTCGTGGGCGAATGCGGAGTGGTTTACTGAAAAGCCAGAAGTCCCGGCGTTAAAAACGGTAACCGTATTTAAGGTCACCGGTGAAACCAATACCGATGATTTGTCGCCAGCACCCGATGCTTGGTCGCGCCCTGATATTCCCTTGCATGCCCAAGCGATGCTTAAAAACCCCAGAGAGGGCATTACCGATGCATTAGCGCAGGTTGTTGAGTTAAAAGCTAAAGGGTTTCCTCTCGCCTATGTGGGTGATGTGGTCGGGACTGGGTCGTCACGAAAATCAGCAACCAATTCAGTGTTGTGGCACATGGGGGATGATATCCCTTATGTACCCAATAAACGGGGCGGTGGTGTTTGTATTGGCGGAAATATTGCACCGATCTTTTTTAATACTATGGAAGATTCAGGGGCTTTGCCAATCGAGTGTGATGTTGAAGATTTGGCCATGGGCGATGTGATTGATATTTACCCGTATGAGGGGGTTATTAAACGCCACGAAACGGGCGAAACGATCAGTACTTTTGGCTTTAAAACCGATGTTTTGTTAGATGAAGTCAGAGCCGGCGGGCGTATTCCGCTGATTATCGGCCGTGGATTAACGGCCCGTGCCCGAGAGGCTTTGGGTTTACCGGTTTCTGAGGTCTTTAAAACACCGGCTGCTGCAGTGGAGTCGAGCCAAGGTTATTCGTTGGCGCAAAAAATGGTCGGTAAAGCCTGCGGTGTAAAAGGGGTGCGTCCTGGAACCTATTGTGAGCCTAAGATGACAACTGTGGGTTCGCAAGATACCACCGGGCCGATGACCCGCGATGAATTAAAAGATTTAGCGTGTTTAGGTTTTTCGGCCGACTTGGTGATGCAATCTTTTTGCCA
>DUCI01000082.1:0-10028 GCA_012959905.1 Methylococcaceae bacterium
AATACCAATACGGTTTACAGTGGCCACGAAATTTTCATCCTCAAGCCGTTTTCCAAGGTAAACCTCAAGAATAGTTTTAATGGTTGGAGTGATTTCATTTTTGCTGACAGCGGGTCCTAAACGGCGACCGAGTGCAGCGTTTTCATCAGAAGATCCCCCAAGAGTGATTTGATACCATTCGACACCTTTTTTATCGACACCTAAGATACCTATGTTACCTACACTTTGGTGGGCACAACCATTCATACAACCGGAAAGATTTATTTTTAGGTCGCCTAAATCATGGATGTAATCCATGTTATCAAATAAGTTATTGATATTTTGGGCGATATCGATTGAACCGGCATTTGCCAGTGCACAGTAATCAAGTCCGGGGCAGCAAATCATATCTGTGATGCAGTTAATGTTGGGTGTGGCGAGGTTTAACGCCTCCAGTTGTTGCCATAAGGGATATAAGTTAGCCTGTTCAATATCGGCTAAAACAAGATTTTGTCGGTGTGTGCTACGGATAAACCCAAAACTAAATTGGTCAGCCAGATCAGCGAGTGCATCCAGTTGTTGATGGGTAGCGTCACCCGGCGGGGTATCGGGTGCTTTTAATGAAACGTAAGCGATGCGGTAGCCGGATTTTTTATGCGCAACAGTATTATGTTTATACCAGAGTGCAAAAGCAGTATCGTTTGCCAAGTGTTGCTCGTGACTGAGATCAGATTTGGCCGTTGTTGAGTAAGCGGGTTCTGAAAAATGACTTTTAACGTCATTGATCCGAGCTTCGGTTAACTCCATACCATTTTTAATCGCTTGCCACTCGGTTTCAACCATTTGGGCAAAGGCATCCACGCCTGTTTCTCTCACTAATATTTTAATACGGGCTTTATACTTGTTGTCTCGACGGCCATTTAAGTTGTAGACGCGTACGATAGCTTCCAAATAAGAGAGCAAATGTTTTTTCTCAAGATAAGGGCGTATCACTTGACCAATAATCGGTGTGCGTCCTAAGCCGCCGCCCACAAGAACTTTAAAACCAATGGTGCCGGTTTCATCTTCAACCAGATGTAGGCCGATGTCGTGAAGTTGTGTGGCGGCACGGTCTTGTGTTGATGCGCTTACGGCGATTTTAAATTTACGCGGGAGATAGGCAAACTCAGGATGTAGTGTCGTCCATTGTCTAATAATTTCGCAATAAGGTCTCGGGTCTTCAATTTCATCAACGCAGACGCCCGCTAAAGGATCACTGGTTGTGTTTCTTAGGCAGTTTCCGCTGGTTTGGATCGCGTGCATTTGAACGCTTGCTAATTCCTCCAATAAATCGGGCACTCTTTCTAATTCTGGCCAGTTGTATTGTATATTTTGGCGGGTCGTGAAGTGCGCGAACCCTTTATCGTAATCACGAGCAATGCTCGCCAGTTTTCGAAATTGGGTGGCAGAAAACAAACCATACGGTCCAGCTACCCGCAACATGGGCGCGTGGGTTTGGATATAGAGTCCATTCATGAGTCGCAGGGCCCTGAATTCATCATCAGGAATCTCGCCTTTTAGAAATCGCTCAGTCTGATCGCGGTATTGTATAACGCGATCGTCAACAATTTTTTGGTCAATATCGTTGTATTGGTACATATTTTACAAGGCTAACGTTTATTATGGGGAAGAGTTTAATCCGACAATGATATACCTCTATTGAGTAAATGAAAAGTTTAATAAAAAGTGTTAGAATCCCAAGGTTAATCAGGGTAGGTTGGAAAATTATTCTGAAATTTGAATTTTTGTTTTATTTATAAGGGGGCTAGTGTGTCTTTTAGACGTTTAATGATGTTATTGCCGTTGTTGTTGGTGCCAGAATTGGCGTTAGCGGAAGAAGTCAATAACTTGGGACTAACCGGTACAGAAACGGGAATTTTTACGGTTCTTATTTTTATAATTGCTTATGGTTTTGTGATGGCTGAAGAATTCACCCATTTACGGAAATCAAAACCCGTTATTTTCGCAGGAGCAGTGATTTGGGCGCATGCTGCTTATCTGGCTTCAGAAGCCGGCGTGCCGATTGAGCAAACACACCAAGTTTTCGAACGTAACTTGGTTGAATTTGCTGAGTTAATGTTGTTTTTGATTGTGGCAATGACTTATGTGAATGTACTGGCTGAGCGGAATGTGTTTAATGCTTTGCGGTCTTGGTTAATCAGGAAGCAATTTAATTACCGCCAGTTATTTGTCATTACCGGCGTTATTACCTTTTTCTTATCGGCCGTTGCTGATAATTTGACTTCAGCGTTATTGGTGGGTGCCGTTGTATTAGCGGTGGGTCAAGGAAATAAACGTTTTGTCAGTATAGGATTTGTTAACTTGGTTATAGCCGCTAATGCAGGGGGCGCTTTTAGTCCGTTTGGCGACATTACTACGCTCATGGTTTGGCAGGCAGGTTATGCTGAGTTTTTTGATTTCTTTAGATTATTTGTTCCGTCGGTCGTTAATTACGCTATTCCAGCGGCGTTTATGTATTTTGCAGTTCCAAACGAACAGCCGGAACAATCTGCAGATGAGGCGGTTGTTGGTCTGAAAACAGGGGCGATTACTGTTTGTGCTTTATTTGGCTTAACTATTGGGTTAGCGGTGAGTTTTAAGCAGTTTGTTCATTTACCTCCATTTATGGGAATGATGTTGGGGCTGTCTATTTTAATGATGTATGGCTACTACCTAAAGGTAACGTGTACGGAATCTGAAGGTGAGTATCGGTTCGATATTTTTCGCAAAGTACGGGATGCTGAGTGGGATACGCTCTTTTTCTTCTTTGGTGTGGTTTTTGCTGTAGGTGGGCTAGGTTATATCGGTTATCTGGAGTTACTTTCGGGAGCGATGTATGACACGTTAGGCGCAACCACCGCTAATATTTTGGTCGGTGTTTTGTCCGCAATTATTGATAACATACCGGTTATGTTTGCCGTATTAAGTATGAATCTTGATATGGATTTATATCAGTGGTTGCTAGTGACGCTAACTGCCGGTGTTGGTGGTTCATTGCTTTCAATCGGTTCTGCAGCGGGTGTTGCCTTAATGGGGCAATCCAAGCAGATGTATACCTTTTTTAGTCATGTTAAATGGACGCCGCATATTGCATTAGGTTACATCGCCAGTATTTTTGTCCATTATCTGATTAATGGGTAGTTTACGTTTGCTTCATTCTTAGCGAATGAGGCAATGATGTATGGCTGATATGCCTTCTCAAGGCTGGCTGAATGCATTGCGGGTTTATCGTCAACCTCGGGTGATTGCAATGATCTTCCTGGGGTTCTCGGCGGGGCTCCCTTTTTTGTTGGTGTTTTCTACGTTGTCGGCGTGGTTACGCGATGAGGGGGTTGCGCGCTCCATTATTGGTTATTTCGGTTGGGTCGGTATGACCTATTCGGTGAAAGTTCTTTGGGCACCAATCGTTGATAAAGTACCGTTATTAGGGTTAACACAGTGGCTAGGCCGAAGGCGTAGTTGGTTGCTTTTTGCGCAACTGGGAATTGCCTTAGGTCTGTATTATCTGGCTCAGTTAAATGTCGAAACTGAGCTTGAACGGGTGGCGATTTGCGCCGTCTTTATTGCTTTTTGTTCAGCAACGCAAGATATTGTAATCGATGCCTTTCGTATTGAAGCAGCAGAGGCGAAGTTTCAAGGGGCTATGGCAGCGGCTTACGTGTTTGGGTATCGGTTGGCATTGTTGATGGCCGGTGCTGGCGCATTGTATATTGCAGATTTTTATAGTTGGCAAATGGCTTACCGTGTTATGGCCACTTTGATGGGGGTCGGTATAGTGACAACACTATTGTTAAAAGAGCCGGCAGCGACAATCTTAACAAAGGATGCTCATTCGCTAGCAGGTGGTTTGAAGCCGTCAAAGAAAGCACTGGCTTGGTTTGTCGAGGCAGTTATCAGTCCTGTTAGTGATTTCTTTAGGCGTTTTGGTCGTTTTGGCTTTACGATTCTTGCCTTGGTTGCAGTTTATAAACTGAGTGATATTACGATGGGGATGATGGCAAATCCTTTCTATCTTGATTTAGGGTTTACAAAACAGGAGATAGCGCAAGTCACGAAGGTTTTTGGTTTTTTTATGACGCTGCTGGGTGCTTTTATCGGCGGCGTGATGGTGGTTCGTCATGGGATTATACGGCCGTTGGTTTTAGGGGCGGTGTTGATTGCAACGACTAACCTGTTGTTTTCATTTTTAGCGGTTACTGAGCCTGATTTACAATGGTTGGCGATTGTTGTGAGTATGGATAATTTAAGCGGAGGGCTGGCCACAGCCGTTTTTATTGCCTATTTATCCAGCTTAACCAGTAGTGCGCATACGGCAACGCAATATGCCTTGTTCAGCTCTTTGATGACGTTGCCGGCTAAATTTATCAGTGGTTTTTCAGGTGTGATTGTTGATAGCTATGGGTATTATCATTTTTTTCTATTTGCAGCCGGTTTGGGGCTTCCGGCTATCATTTTAGCCGTTATCGTTTTCTGGCGTTCTAAGGCTGTCTTATAATAGGTGTGTTTTTAAAGATCCAGTGCATAATCGATAATCAAGGGGGCGTGATCGGAGAATCGCTCGTCTTTGTATATGGTGGCTGATTGTGCTTTGTCTTTAAGGTTTGGGCTAGATAGCTGGTAGTCGATACGCCAGCCAACATTCTTAGACCATGACTGGCCACGGTTTGACCACCAAGTGTATTGTTCTGGGTTTGGGTTTAGAGTGCGAAAAGTATCATTCCAAAGATTCTTTTCAATAAGTTGATCCATCCAGGCGCGTTCTTCGGGGAGGAATCCTGAATTCTTTTTATTGCCGCGCCAATTTTTTAAGTCTATTTCTTTATGGGCGATATTCCAGTCACCACAAATGATATAGTGACGACCATTGGTTGAGAACTCATTTAATAAAGGCATAAAGCGGTCTAGGAATTCAAATTTTATTAATTGTCTTTCTTCGCTAGAGGAACCAGAAGGAAGATATAAAGAAATAATACTAAGATTTCCAAACTGGGCTTCTAGGTAACGACCTTCAGTATCAGGGGTTGACCAGCCGAGGTTTTTAATGATTTTGGACGGTTCTTTTTTGCTATAAATAGCCACGCCACTGTAGCCTTTTTTGACAGCGTCGTGGTAATAGCAGTGGTAGGGTTTGGGCCAAAATATATCGGCACTGAGTTGTTCTACTTGGGCTTTGGTTTCTTGAATACAGACGGCATCGGCATTTTGATGCGGTAACCATTCGAAGAAGCCCTTTCGGGCAGCAGCACGGATGCCATTTGCATTGAGTGTTATTATGCGCATTAATGAAAAGTATATTGCTAGAATTGAATAAGGTAGGTATTATATGCAGTTAACTGTAAGTGTTGTAACTAATTTAATCGGTGCGTTGTTTAAATGAAACAAGAAATTCATCCAGAGTATAATCAGATTACGGTAACCTGTGGTTGCGGTAATAATTTTCAAACAGGGTCGGTATTAGGAAAGGACCTTCATGTGGAAGTTTGTTCTGCATGTCATCCTTTTTATACGGGTAAGCAAAGAATTGTAGATACGGCTGGCCGAGTCAATAAATTCCACCAGAAATACGGAAAATAGACACCCCTTTAGTTGGCGGTGGTTGTTTTTTGAAGGGTTGCTTAGTAAACACTGGGCAACCCTTTTAATTTTTGGAGCTTTACGCGTTTAGAAAAGGCTTTCTATCGGCGTAATACTATCATTAACGGGTGTTTTTTGAGGGTGTTCTTTAGCTGTCTGGGTGGGTACGAGTTCTTGTCGGAAATATTCCCAAACCCCCCTATTCGTCGGTTTTTCAGGTAGTCCTGTTGTTGGGTTGATGTAGGTTTTGATAATGCCTTTGGGCGGAGTCAAGGGTACTTCAGGTGATTCTTGTAATGCGGTTTTCATATAGTCTATCCACATAGGAAGTGACGCTCGTCCGCCGGTTTCTTTTTTCCCCAACGGTTTAGAATCATCGTAACCAACCCAGGTGATTGTTGTTATTTCAGGGGAAAAACCATTAAACCACGCATCGCGTTGTTGATTGGTTGTGCCTGTTTTTCCTGCCAGATCTTTTCTGCCGAGTGCTTTTGCACGTCTTGCCGTGCCTCGATTAACGACATCTTGCAATAAGCTATTCATTAAGAAGCTAACTTCAGGCGAGAGGATTCTAGGGGCATAGTTGTTTTTATGTTGTTGGGACGTAGAGCAGGTTGGGCATGCAATTTTTTTCTGTGTTTGAAAAATAATGTCACCTTGGTTATTTTCTATGCGCTCAATGGCATAGGGTTCTATCAAAAATCCTCCATTCGCAAAAACAGAAAAGATCCGAGACATCTCTAACGGAGATGCGGTGCCACTTCCTAGGGCTAACGTTAAGTTTTTTGGAAGTTGAGTTTCTGAAAGACCAAAACGTTTGGCCGTTGAAATTATTTTACTCAGACCGATTTCCCGTAGTAATCGTATTGAAATTAGGTTTCTTGATTTTCTTAATGCTGTTCTTAATCGCGTGGGGCCAAAGAACTTGCCGCTGTAGTTTTCAGGGCGCCATTCAGTTTTGTTGGATGTGCCTTCATAAACGATAGGCGCGTCATTAATGATGCTGGCGGCAGTATAGCCATTTTCTAAAGCAGTGGCGTAGAGTATGGGTTTGAAGCCAGATCCGGGTTGGCGTTTGAGTTGAGTGGCTCGATTAAATTTACTGCGGTGAAAATCAAAACCGCCAACCAGCGAAATAATAGCGCCTGTTTGAGGGCTGATGGAGATGAGGGCGCCTTCAACTTCAGGTTCTTGACTTAACCGCCATTGGCCATGTGTAGATTGTCTTACTCTAATCAGAGTGTCAGGCTGGAGGTCTTGTGCAGAGCTATTGCTTTCGACCGTGCGCTGGTTTGGCAGTGCCCATTTAAAATTTTCCCGAGAGATAGTAATTGCATCTGTATTGGATAATTGAGCCGTGATTTGGTCTGCAGTTACTGTTTTTATGGTGGCAAGGATGGTATCGCCTATATGCTCTGGGCTGACTGTTAGATCGATGGGGTTGTTGCGGTAACCGTGACGTTCATCATAATTATGTAAGGCTTGTTGTAGGGCGCGGGTGGCCGTTTGTTGGAGCTTAAAATTTAAAGTGGTATAGACTTTGATTCCTGACTCATAAGCCTTATCACCGAGTAGATCTATAACTTCTGATCTGACCATGTCAGAAAAATAGGCGGCAGCGACTGTGCTAAGTTGTTTTTGTTTGCTGGCGGTAATCGGTTGGGCAGAGGCTTCAGTAAATTCAACAGGGGTAATATACCCTAAAGATAGCATTCTATTTAAGACATAGTTGCGTCGTATTAAGGCGCGGTCGGGGTCGTTAATAGGGTTAATGCTCGAGGGTGCTTTAGGTAAACCGGCAATCATTGCCAATTGAGCAAGAGACAACTTTGCGAGGGGGTTTCCATAGTAAACCTCGGCGGCAGCAACAACACCATAAGCTTTACGGCCTAAAAATATTTTGTTGATATAAAGCTCTAGAATTTCATTTTTAGTTAATTCATTTTCAATTTTTAATGCCAAGATAATTTCTTTTATCTTTCGGGTGTATGTTTTTTCACGAGTAAGTAGAAAATTTCGGGCAACTTGCATAGTGATTGTGCTACCACCTTGTTTCTTTTTACCGGAGGTGACGAGTTTAACGATTGCGCGTAATAGACCACGTAAATCAACACCATTATGGCTATAAAAGCGTTGGTCTTCGGAAGCAATAAAGGCGTTAATGAGTTGCTGAGGGACTTTATTATAGGAAACGGGGCTGCGTTTTTTTTCACCAAATTGGGCAATGAGAATATTTTTTTGACTGTATATTTTGAGTGGTGTTTGGTAGTTAATGTTTTTTAAAGCGGCGGTGTTGGGTAAGTCGGTAATGATAGTTGCATAGAACAAAATACTTAATAAAGTAAGTCCTACGATAAGAGTCGTGACAAGTAGGGCAGTTTTGCTCATTGGGTGATTGCGTGGTTTATTTTGTTGGTTTTTGAAGTAGCGGGCAAGAAAGATATGGGTTAGTAATTTTGATCATTAAGTTTACCAAAATTTGTGACTAAAGTAAGTAATAAGCATCTGCGTAAGCAGTGTTGCTGAGTAACGTATGGTTAAAAAAAATTTGGGTAAACTTAATCACAGACTATATTTTAAGAAAAATTAAATAAGTTATCAGAGTTTACAGGTAATGATTTTTCTAAAAAATATAGCTGATCAATTAAAGCGACATCTTTTCTCTACGCGGGATTCATTAGTTGCTATTGCTATTAATGGTGAAGCGATCAGAGTCGTAGAACTATCTAAAAAAGGCAATCAATATACGGTTGAAAAGTTGTTGAATTATCGTGTTCGTGGAGCAGTGGCTGAAGAGGCAGGATCGAGTGGCATGGATGAAAAATCTAGAGTGCTTAAAAAGGTTGTCGATGAGTTAGGGTTAATGGGGAGAGAGGTATGCAGTAGTGTTTCGACTGCGCTCGTAATGAGTAAAGTAATTGTATTACCTTCATCGTTAACGTCCGTTGAAATAGAACATGAGGTCATGTTGGAGCTTGACCAGTTTGTTCCTTATCCTCTCGAAGACATTAGTTTTGACTATGAGGTTCAGCAAGATTCAGGGATTGATCCTGAACAGATTGAGGTGTTGTTGGTCGCCTCTCGTAGAGAGAATGTCGAGGATCAGTTCGCGGTATTATCAACGGCAGGGTTAAAGCCGGTTGTTTTGGATGTTGATGTGTATGCAATGGAGCGTGCATTTACATTATTGGTTCATCAGTTTCCCGAAGGTGTTCTTGAAAAACCCGTGGCGGTTTTTGATTTCTATGAAAGTTCGGTCGTGCAGTATGTTATGTACGGTGGGCGTACTATTTACACTCGAGAACAGGCTTTAGGCGGGCAGCAATCACAGATTCAAAAAGAGTCTCATAGCTTTTATGGTGCTGAAACAGTGTCGCTAGAAAAAGAGTCGTTGAGCAATACACTTCCCGTAGAAGACCCAGTCGTTATTATTAATAATGCAATGGTTGTTCAACAGGTTCTAAGAGGGCTACAGTTTTATGAGTCTGCAAATATCAATGATGCGATTGGGTATATTGTTTTAGCAGGTGATATCGATGTTGATAATGGTATTGATGAGGCTATAAGACAACAAGTAGGCTTGGCTGTATTAATTGCAAACCCTTTTCAAGAAATGGTTTTCTCGGAACAACTCGAGATGATGGATAAGTCGCCGTCATTGTTTATGGTTGCTAGTGGGTTAGCGCTTAGAGGAGTGAGTTAATGGTGAGCATTAATTTATTACCTTGGCGTGAGCAAGAAAAGAAAAACAAACAGCGGGATTTTTTTGTTGGCATGGGTGTTTCTGTCGGTGTAATGGTGGTGTTGTTATTGGGTATACATATTTTTATTGTGAGTTTCCAAAATGATCAGACACAAAGAAATATTTTGCTTAAAAATGAAATTGATTTTCAAGCTGTGAAGCTTGCCAAGATAGCGGGTCTGGATGCTAAGAAAAAGAAATTATTGAATAAAATAAAGATAATACAAGGGTTGGAGCGGTACCGGTTTGGAGTGGTTCATATTGTTGATAGTTTGGCTAAGGTGGTTCCTGATGGTATTTATTTGACGCAATTAACGCAGACTGGGAATGCCTTGGAAATAAAAGGTAAATCGCGCTCTAACCTACAAATATCAAGATTAATGCGGTCAATTGAAAATTCTTTGTGGCTGAAAAGTCCTCAGTTACAAATTATCCAAGCGGTAAATAAGGAAAGAAAAGATTACATGGATGATTTTAAGGTGAATTTAAAACATTTTCATAATGTAGTGAATTGATAAGTGGCCTTTATGTCAATAAATAGTGAAATTACAGCCATAGAAACATGGCCATTTAACATCAAGCTTCTGGTAGGAGCATTGGTTTGTGTGGTTGTTTTAATCGCGGGATTCTTTCTTGATATTGCACCTCAATTGCAAGACTTGGAAAAGTTAGAGAAAAAAGAGCAGCAGTTAAA
>DUCI01000082.1:10038-15971 GCA_012959905.1 Methylococcaceae bacterium
TTTGAGAGTAGGCAGAAAAAAATAGTGAATTTTAGCGGTTATAAGAACCAGTATGCTGAGGTGGAACAGATGTTGGTGAGTATGTTGAAGAAATTGCCCAAAAAATCGGAAGTTGCAGACTTATTAGTCGAGGTGTCGCAAGTGGGGCTTAATAGCGGTCTTAAATTTAAATTGTTTAAGCCTATGCAGGGGAAGGAAAAAGATTTTTATAAAGAATTGCCTATTCAAATTAAGGTGGTGGGACAGTATAAGCAGCTTGCTGTCTTTATAAGTGGGTTAGCGGGGCTATCAAGAATTGTGACGATACATAATATAGCGATACAGTCATCAAAAGAACAGTTTTTAACCATGAATGCCCTGCTTAAAACCTATAGCGAGCCGGAAGCAACAAATAAAGTGCTGAACAAGAGAAAGCAATGAGAAGGCGAATAGAAAATGGTTTATGGGGTTGTTTATGGGCGATATTGGCCGTGGGTTGCAGTGACCCAAATAGTCAGTTGATGCACTATATTGAGCAAGTAAAATCGATGCCTCCTAGTCAGTTAGCAGCACTGCCTGAGAAGGGGGTGGTTGAATCATTTGAGTTTGATTCAGACAGTGTGCGAGACCCTTTTATGCCGTTAGAGAAAATGGTCGCAGAAATGCGCGGATCAGATGTTTTGTCAGGTGCGCTTCAGCCGGATTATTCACGCGTTAAAGATGCTATGGAGTTTATGCCACTGGATACATTTAGGATGGTGGGTACAGTGTTTTTCCAGTTGGAATTTTGGGGCTTGGTGGAAACGTTTAATGGACAGGTTTATCGCGTCAAGGTAGGTGATTATATGGGGCTGGATCACGGTGAGGTTATTGCGATTAATGAAGCAGGTATTGAGTTGCAAGAAATTGTTTTGGCTGCTCAACAGGGGATATGGGTAAAGCGTAAGGCGATTTTGGAGGCTGTACAATGAGAAGTTTTTATAAAGCTATGGGGCTTTTATTTATAGTTAACGTAATTATTCTGACATCTGTTGGCGCTGTCGATGAGTTGTCCTCAGAACCAAAGCGTATAGACGAGTCTAAAAGTACAACGATTAAGGCGGTTGATATTGCTGAATTAATTCCTCAGCGTCTTGTTACGGATATTAGTTTTACGGGTGGGTTACGCGGGAAAGGACGTTTATTGATTACCTTTAATAATTCGAATGCTTTTGTTAATTTTAAAGAGGAGGCAGGACAGGTTACGGTCTCTTTATTAAATACGGTGCTGACGAAGCGATTTATGACGAGGATGAAAGTTAAGTCGCAAGGGACGCTGGTTGATTTTGTTGATTTTAAACAATTAGCGACTGAGGCTAGAGTTGTTATTAAGCTAAATACAGAGCGCTTTCATTACAGCAGTAGGCAGGGTGAGAAAACGTTAGCCATTGATTTCACGCCGGTGACTAAAAGATCAATGGGTGGTAGGCAGAAAAAAGAAGTGGTTAATAAAGGAGAAAGGCTGTCACTTAATTTTAAGGAAATTGAAGTGCGTGCCGTTTTGCAGGTGCTGTCAGATTTTACCGGGTTGAATATTGTGGCCACCGATTCGGTTTCAGGTGCGGTTACATTGAAGCTCAATGATGTGCCTTGGGATCAAGTGTTATCACTGGTTTTAAAAGCTAAAGGATTGGCAATGAGACAGAATGATAATATTGTGTTGGTTGCTCCGGCTGCTGAAATTAATAAAATAGAACAAGATGAGTTAGCCTCCCAAAAGGTCGCGTCTTATTTAGAGATATTGAAGATAGAATTTTTGCAAATTAATTATGCTAAGGCAGCAGATATTAGGGATCTATTGACTTCGGGTAATGGCGGAGGGGTTGCAGATGCGGGTACGAGGCAAAACGCAATGCTTATTTCTGAGCGCGGCACAGTGGTTGTGGATGAAAGGACTAATACTTTAATAATAAAAGACGTGCCTGCAAAGTTAACAGAGATTACGCGGTTGGTCGCGCTGTTAGATAAGCCGGTGCAGCAAGTGATGGTGGAGGCGCGAATCGTGGTTGCGGATAAGTCGTTTGCGCAAGAAATGGGTATTAAGTTTGGGGTTACTGGGAAAAAAGACAGTTCGACGACAGCTGGAGTTGAAGCCTCATTGTTTGATTTTGGAGTGAGTGCGTTGAATCCCTATGGGGCCCTGGGAATGACCTTGGCAAGAGGGGCTGATTATGTGCTTAATTTAGAGTTGTCAGCGTTGGAAAATGAAGGTAGAGGCGACATTATTGCCAACCCACGAGTGATGACGTCAGACAGGACTACAGCAATAATTAAGCAAGGGGTTAAAAAGCAGATTACCGTACCGGGTAGTGCGAATAATCCGGCATCGCAACGTTTTATTGATGTGGTTTTGGAGTTAAATGTAACGCCGCATATCACGCCGAATGGTGAGGTTATTATGGAGTTGTTGGTTAAAAAAGATAGTATTATTGCAGGCTCTCAGGATTTTGCTAATCGAGAGATTAGCACAACGGTGAAAGTGAAGGATGGGGAGACGGTTGTTTTAGGCGGTGTTTATGAGGAAGAGTCGAACAAAAAGAATTATCGGGTCCCCTATTTAGCCAGTATCCCTTTTTTCGGAAATCTATTTAAAAAGAATGTAGACAGTGAGGATAAAAAGGAATTGCTGGTTTTTGTAACTCCTAAGATTGTTGCCAGTCGGCGCGCTCAATAATAAGCAGCTATATAAAAAGTTAAAAAGGGGGCATAATGCCCCTTTTTTATTGGCAATCTAGTGTCTAACTCGTTTTAATGATTTCGAAAAGAAATATATACCTAATAGGGCCCATGGGTGTGGGTAAGACAACCATTGGCCGGCAGTTAGCCAAAAGACTGGGCGCTCCTTTTTATGATAGTGATAAAGTCGTAGAGGAACAGACCGGTGTTGATATCGCCACAATTTTTGAATTTGAAGGAGAGTCTGGGTTTAGACGGCGAGAGAAAAAGATTATTGAAGAATTGGTGGGGTTAGAAGGGGTTGTCTTGGCCACCGGTGGTGGCGTTGTACTTGATGAACACAATAGAACGTTACTGGTTAAAAATGGCTTTGTTGTTTATTTGAGTTGTGCAGTTAATAAGTTATTAGAGCGAACCCATAAAGATACTAAAAGGCCGTTGTTACAAACGGATAATCCAAGACAGAGGATTGAAGCGTTACTTCAGGAGCGTGAACCGTTGTACACGACGTGTTCTGACTTGAAAGTAAATACCGGCAATATGTCTGGAAAGATGGTCGTAAATTTAATTTTAGCTGAGTTTGATTCAGCCATTGAAAGTTATTGAGTTAGAAAAGATGAAAGTAATAAATGTTGATTTGGGGGAGCGAAGTTATCCTATTTATATTGATTTCGATTTATTAGCCAATTCAGAAATTATTTGCCAACACATTAAGTCAAAACAGGTATTGGTTTTGACGAACGAAACGATAGCGCCGTTGTATTTAGAGAGGCTTTTAGTTTCTTTGTCTGCTTATCAAGTGCAAACGCTTGTGTTGCCAGATGGCGAGCAATATAAGACGATTGATACGGTTACGACTATATTTGATTCTTTTTTGGAAAACCAGTACGGGCGTAATGCAACCTTAATCGCTTTGGGCGGAGGGGTTGTGGGTGATATGGGCGGCTTTGCTGCCGCCTGCTTTCAGCGGGGAGTACCTTTCATACAGGTGCCAACAACATTATTGGCGCAAGTGGATTCATCTGTAGGTGGAAAGACGGGCGTTAATCACCCGCTAGGAAAAAACATGATTGGCGCGTTTTATCAGCCGGAATGTGTGGTTGTTGATACACAAGTACTTAAAACGCTAGACGATCGGCAGTTATCTGCAGGGTTAGCAGAAGTCATTAAGTACGGTTTAATCCGAGACCCTGATTTTTTTAGTTGGTTAGAACAAAATATGCCAGCATTACGGGCAAGAGATTATGCGGCATTGAGTTATGCGATTGAGCGTTGTTGTCTAGCGAAAGCGCAAATTGTGGCTGAGGATGAAAAAGAGGCGGGTGTTAGGGCGATTTTGAATTTAGGGCATACCTTTGGGCATGCCATTGAGTCAGGTTCTGGTTACGGTGTTTATTTGCACGGTGAGGCCGTGGCTATAGGGTGTTGTCAGGCAGCTGATTTATCCAGACGTTTAGGGTACTTAAGTGCTAGTGATGTTGAAAGGATCATCGCTATTTTTCAACGAGCAGGTCTACCAACGAAGCCGCCCAAAAATTTGTCGACAGATGATTATTTAGCTTTTATGGGGCGAGATAAGAAAAATATTGATGGTCATATTCATTTGATTTTATTAGCTAAAATAGGGTGGGCGGAATTGCCGGTAACTGTTGATATTGATACCTTGGTTGCTACATTAGAAAATTATGGCGCTGTTTAGATAATGATGAAATTTATTGGTAGTAGTTAACATATAAGGTATAGAGGTCGCATGGCGTTACAAAACGATAGTCTGATTCGAGCATTATTAAAACAACCTGTTAATAGAACGCCGGTCTGGATGATGCGGCAAGCGGGGCGGTATTTGCCTGAGTATCGTAAAGTACGGGCGCAAGCGGGCAGTTTTATGAACTTATGTACCAATCCAGAATTGGCTTGCGAGGTAACTTTGCAGCCACTGGAACGTTTTGATTTTGATGCGGCTATTTTGTTTTCAGATATTTTAACTATCCCCGATGCGATGGGGTTAGGGTTGAGTTTTGTGGAAGGAGAAGGGCCAAAATTTGCACGGCCTATAGCCTCTGCTGCTGATGTAAAGCAATTGCCTATTCCTGATCCTACGATTGAACTGCAATATGTGACTGATGCAGTCAGTTTGATCAGGCGAGAACTGGGTGGTCGCGTGCCGTTGATTGGTTTTTCCGGTAGTCCTTGGACACTGGCAACCTATATGGTTGAGGGTGGAAGTAGTAAAACGTTTAAGAAGGTTAAGGCCTTGATGTATGAACAGCCTCAGTTGATGCACCAATTGTTAGAGAAAATAACGCGGTCAGTAGAACTTTATTTAAATGCTCAAATAGCAGCAGGAGCGCAGGTTATCATGTTGTTTGATACTTGGGGTGGCGTTTTGAGTACCGAAGCTTATCAGGCTTTTTCCTTGGATTATGCAAAACAAATAGTGGCTAATTTAGAGACTGAAGGTTCTGAGCAGCGGGTGCCGACAGTGTTGTTTTCTAAAGGCGGCGGACAATGGTTGGAGCTTATGGCCGGTGCCGGTTTTGATGGGTTAGGACTGGATTGGCAAACCGATATAGGTCAAGCCAGGGAGCGCGTAGGAAGCCGTGTTGCCCTACAAGGAAACATGGATCCCATGGTGCTTTATGCTTCACCGGAAGTCATTACGGGTGAGGTAAAAAGAGTTTTAGATAAATTTGGTCGAGAACCCGGGCATGTTTTTAATTTAGGGCACGGGGTTTTACCTGATATTAATCCTGAGCATGTTAAAGCGATGGTGGATGCGGTGCATAAATATAGTCGGGTACCTTAGGGCCTCTTAATTATGGGTCATAAGCAAGTTGGATTGGCTTTGGGGTGTTTGCTGTCGGTCTTGCTGTGGTCATTGGGCCCCATAGGAGGTTCAGATACCATCACGGCTATGGCGGCAGTAGCTATTCTGATGTCGGTCTTTTGGATTACCGAAGCGATCCCGTTAGCAGCAACCGCATTAATACCCTTGGCTGTTTACCCGTTAATGGGTATCTCTACCAGTCAGGCGGTTGCCGGACAATATATGAATTCAACAGTTTTTTTGTTGATTGGGGGGTTCATGATTGCTTTAGCCATGGAGCGTTGGAATCTACATAAACGCATAGCATTAAGAGTACTGTGTTTTTTTGGTGTTCAGCCGAAAATGTTATTGCTTGGGTTTATGACAGTGACAGCTGGCCTGTCAATGTGGATATCAAATACAGCTACAACCT
>DUCI01000083.1 GCA_012959905.1 Methylococcaceae bacterium
GGGCAAATGGGGCTGAAGATTTAACGGGGTTTGGAGGAAATGATACTTTCCTTTATAACGCGGCCAATGCCAGTGATGATACCATTACCGATTTTACCAAAGCCAGCACCGGTGATGAGCAGGATTTTCTTGACTTTAGTGATTTGCTGACCGGATACGATGCTGGCACCGATGATTTAAGTCAATTTCTAAACGTGAGTCAGGTCAGTACCGACACATTGATTAAAGTCGATAAAGATGGGGCAGGGGGGTATAGCGACATGACGCTGACCTTAAAAGATGAATTAACGACCTTAAGCGATTTACAAGCGAGTGGACAATTAATTCTGTAGAATTGCAACAATTGCGGTTAAATGGGCAAACCAAGGACATGGTTGGTTTTTGCTTTTTGAATTTAATTTAAAATTAAAGGTTATGATGAAACAGTCAATTTTAGCGACACTGGTTTTATTATGTTTAACGTCTTGTAGCACAATTACATTTTCTGGGGAAAATCAACTGAATGCTTTTTATGAGCAGTTAGCACAACAGGAAAAACCACCGCATTTGGTTAATCAGAAAACTAACAAAGAGCCTGTTGATGATCAGCCCTCTGAGAGTTGGCTGGTGGCTTTGGGTTTTTCAGACCAACAGTCCACTTTGTCAGAAAAAAAACCTGCGGTAGCTGAGTCTGCAAATACTATTTCAGAAAATGAAAAGATAACCTCTACCGATGATTCATTTTTATCCATGCTGGGGTTTGGTGACGATGATAGTGCAGCTACCGAAAAGCCGGCTGAATTAAAAGCCAGTGATCATGCTTCAAACAGCAACAGTGTTGCGAGTTCAAAGCAAGCGAGCAGTCAAAAAGTTCAACCAAAGCCAGTCGACCTTGTTGCATTGGCATCCGAGCCGGAAGTTGTTCCATCGGTTCAGCCTGAGTTAGTATTAGGGCCTTCACTCAGTGCTGTTGTTCAACGTGCAGTGATTACACACCCCTCGGTTAAAGCGACAGAAGCTAAAAAGTTAAGTTCAGAGTATGAGGTGGATTCACAAGTCGCCGGTTATTTTCCGAGCGTAGATCTGGAATCTGGAATCGGTTTTGAAGATAGCGATATTGTTAATCGTGAGAGTGATACTTTATTGCGCAGTGAAGCGAAAATAAGTCTGCGCCAGTTGGTTTTTGATGGCTGGGAAACCAGTAGCCGCGTTTCAGTTGCCAAGGCCAATTTAAAAGCTGCTACAGCAGTCTTAGGGGCACAACAACAAGAAACCTCTTTGCAGGCAGCAGCCAGTTATATTGATGTTTTTCGATCAAAAAAGTTCGTTTCGTTAGCCCAGAAAAATCTTAAAAATCATAAAGTGTTAGGCAAACGAATTAAAAAAAGAGCGCAAACCGGCTATGGCAATAAAGCTAATTTAGCACAGGTGAATGCAAGGATTGCTTTGGCTAATGCCAGGTTGATTCGTTTCCAAGGGGAGTTAGATACGGCAACGGCCCAATATCAGGAGTCTGTTAATGAACTGCCCCCAGAAGGGATGACACTCCCGATTATTCCGGATGAGTTGGTTCAAGAAGATGTGGATAGTTTGATTGCTACCGCTATCATGAATAATCCGGCATTACTGGCATCGGTTCATCGGATTGATGAGAAAGTGGCACTAACCGAGCAAGTAGAATCTGAGTTTATGCCAAAAATTCATGTCAACCTTTCAAGTTCATGGAATGATAATGTTGATGGTACCCGTGGTAAAAATAACGACACCATGGGCATGGTCAATTTGAAATATAATTTATTTAATGGTGCCGGTAGTTTAGCTCGATGGGATCGGGCCAATTATGAGTTAGATCATGCGACACAACTAATGAACGCTTATAAAAGACAAGTCATTAAAGAAGTGCGTAGTGCCTACATTCAATTACAAGTCGCCCATGCAAGACTCCCTGCACTCGAAAACCATGTCAAAATGGCCAGTAAAGTATTAAAGGCCTCGTATAAACAATTTAAACTAGGTCAACGCAGTATTTTAGATTTGTTAGATCAGCGCAACGAGTTGTTTCAGGCTGAAATTGCTTTGTTGACAGAACAAACCCGTAAGATTTATGCAACCTATCGATTGTTAGCTTCTCAAGGAGATTTGCTGGGTTATTTGCAGCAAAATCATTCGCCGACGACTTGATTGATAACATTTTTGCTGTTCTGTCTGGCTTGAAAATAAGCCAGTTGACGGTAAATTGATCCAAGACCGGTTCTTAACTGGTTTTTAAGCTAACTAAATTAAGATGACTTCTGATCCACTGCTAAATTGTTTAGTTTTTTTAACTCGTTTTTATAAACGCCCTTATTCAGCAGAAGCACTACAGGCGGGGTTGCCAAAATCAGCAGATAAATTTACCCACGCTCTATTTATTCGAGCTGCAGAACGTGTGGGTTTAACCAGTCGTTTGGTTAAACGACCTTTGAATAAACTATCAACTTTTTTATTGCCGGCCGTTGTTTTTTTAAACGATGAGAGTTGTTGT
>DUCI01000084.1 GCA_012959905.1 Methylococcaceae bacterium
TGGGCGCACAACAGACCGAACAATCTTCAATATATTGTTGCTCCCCTAAAGAGATATCGACTAATATCTCAATCATTTCACCGCAATAAGGACACCCGACCCACAATTCCTCTTGTCTTAACACCGCTACCCCCTCTGAGCCGTCAACTTTCTGTGACCGTTCACTTAAAATCATAACCACACAACTTGTTATAATGGCTCAAACTGTCAAAATCAAACCCTTATGACTACTATACATTCACTGCTGAGCACTGCCGGCCAAAAACTCACGGCTATTTCAGACTCGCCGACTCTTGATGCTGAAATACTGCTGAGCTTTATATTGCAAAAAGACCGTTCACACTTAACCGCCTGGCCAGAGAAAGAACTCGCTGAGGATCATTGCCAGCAATTTAAGACGCTCGTTAACAAACGCTACGCAGGGCAGCCTATTGCCTATTTAACCGGAACCCGGGAGTTCTGGTCGCGCCCTTTTACCGTCAATTCTGACGTATTAATCCCTCGCCCTGATACTGAATTATTAATTGAACTGGCGTTATTAGCACTGCCTGAAAACAAGGCCCTGAACATACTCGACTTAGGAACCGGTAGCGGGGCTATTGCTATTACCTTGGCCGCCGAACGCCCGCAACTAACAGTCACCGCAACCGATGCCAGCGCGAAGGCACTCGCACTCGCTAAAAAGAACGCCCACCAACTGGGTTGTACCACGATTGAATTTTGTCACGGTCACTGGTTTAAACCGCTGACCGGTCAGCACTACGACTTGATTGTCAGCAACCCACCTTATATCGCACCGAATGACCCACATTTAGCACAAGGCGATATTCGTTTTGAACCCCAACAGGCGCTGATTGCCGCCAACCAAGGTCTTGCTGATATTCAAACCATTACCGACCATGCCCGTCAACACCTTAAAGCCGGTGCTCCCCTGCTTATTGAACACGGCTACGACCAACAAGCCAGCGTCCAAGGCATTTTTAAACGCTTTAATTATGATAGAATTGCGACCCACAACGACTTAGGGGGCAACCCCCGGGTTACCACCGGCGTTTATAACACTTAAATAGCAAACGACTGTATTAACCCACTCACTGAACTCATCGCCCCATGACTGCTAACGACATAAGAATTCCACGCCGCATTACCAACGAGCTATTACATCTCGCTCAATTGTCACCGACAAAAGAAGTGTGCGGCCTGGTCGGTAGCAAAGCCGGTATTCCACACCGTTGTTACCCTGTAGATAATGTTGCCGAATGCCCTGAACAACGTTTTTTATTGGATGCCCAGCAACAAATTCAAGCCATGACGGCTATCCGCGAGCGCGGAGAAGATTTCTTTGCCATCTTCCACTCCCACCCCACAAGCCCTGCCATCCCCTCGGAAACCGATATTAAAATGGCTAGCTACCCCAATGTCATTCAGATGATTATTTCCTTAAATACCAAAGGCATTCTTGAGTTGCGGGCGTTTAAACTAGACACCCCAGAGCCTCAAGAAATCAAACTCACACTCTTTAATGATTAACCCCCCCAAAAAGCAGGCTTAACGCTTTAGTTTTTCCTTCAACATCGCATTCACTTCACCGGGATTTGCTTTACCTTGCGTCAACTTCATCACCTGACCAACAAAAAAACCAAACACTTTATCTTTACCGGATAAATACTGCTCAACCTGACCGGCATTATTGGCAATCACCTCATCAATAATGGCTTCAATAGCACCGGTATCGGTAATTTGCTTTAAGCCCTTCTGGTCAATAATTTCATCGGCGGTTTGATCGCTGTGCCATAACGCCTCAAAAACCTGCTTGGCAATTTTCCCCGAAATCGTATTATCCGCTATCCGTGCTAACAACCCAGCAAAACGCGCATGTCCGATCGGGCTTTGGGTAATATCCAACCCATCCTTATTTAAAGCACCGGCTAAATGACCGGTCACCCAATTGGTACATAACTTTACCTCACAGCCCGAAGCACTGATAACCGCTTCATAGTAATCAGCCGTGTCTTTGGAATGGGTCAATAACACCGCGGTCTCTTCATCGACACCATACTGTTCTTTAAAGCGCAATTTCTTAGCATCCGGTAATTCCGGCAGTTCGCCACGCGCTTGTTCTATCAATGCCTCCGTAATGACCACGGGTAATAAATCAGGGTCCGGGAAATAACGATAATCGTTGGCTTCTTCCTTACTCCGCATAGAGCGGGTTTCATCTAAATCAGAATCATACAACCGCGTTTCTTGCACCACACTCAATCCCGATTCAATCCGATCGATCTGACGCTCTACTTCATAATTGATGGCTTTCTCGACAAAGCGAAAAGAATTTAAGTTCTTAACCTCCGCCCGGGTACCAAATTCCGCCTGCCCTTTAGGACGCACGGAAACATTCGCATCACAACGAAAAGACCCTTCCTGCATATTGCCATCACAAATGCCTAAGTAACGCACCAGTGTATGTATCTTTTTCATATAGGCAACGGCTTCTTTAGCTGAACGCATATCCGGCTCTGAAACAATTTCCAACAACGGTGTGCCTGCTCGATTTAAATCTATCCCTGACAAACCCTGAAAATCTTCATGCAATGATTTACCGGCATCTTCTTCCAAATGTGCCCGAGTCACACCGATGCGTTTAGTCTCACCCTCGACTTCAATATCCAACACCCCTTGACCGACGATCGGTAACTCAAATTGACTAATCTGGTAGCCTTTCGGTAAATCAGGGTAAAAATAATTTTTCCTCGAAAAAACCGAATAAGGCGCTATTTCCGCACCGATCGCTACACCAAACCGTAGCGCTAAATGCACCGCTTGTTCATTTAATACCGGTAAGACGCCGGGCAATCCTAAATCAACCGCACACGCTTGGGTATTGGGTTCAGCGCCATAAGCGGTCGATGCACCTGAAAATATTTTAGATTTTGTTGCAAGTTGGGCATGAATCTCTAACCCAATAACTGTTTCCCATTCCATTTAAATGCCTCTGTAACACTGACCATTTTTATCTACATACACTCTTGAAAAGAGTGACCTCAAAACTACTGCTTTCTTATTCGATACCCGCGGGTGCTTGTTGGTGCCAATCGGTTTCCTGCTGGAAACGATGAGCCACATTGAGCAACCGCGCCTCATCAAAATAGTTACCAATAATTTGCAACCCTACCGGTTTTTGATCCACAAACCCTGCCGGAATCGAAAGCGCTGGCAGCCCGGCTAAATTGACGGCAATGGTATACATATCAGACAAATACATTTCAATGGGATCGCCTGTTTTTTCACCCAAGCCAAAAGCCGGTGTCGGAGTCACAGGTCCCATTAACACGTCAACTTCTGACAATACCTTTTTGAAATCATCACTGATCAAACGACGAATTTTTTGCGCTTGAAGATAATAAGCATCGTAATAACCGGTCGATAACGCATAGGTCCCGATCAATATTCTACGTTTAACCTCTGAACCAAACCCTTCCCCGCGAGAACGAATATATAGATCATTTAAATCTTCAGGGGCTTCACAACGATGCCCGTACCGAACCCCGTCAAAACGCGATAAGTTAGCAGAACACTCTGCCGGTGCGATAATATAATAAGCCGGAATAGATAAATTAATATTAGGCATGGACACCTCAACAACCTCGGCCCCTAATCGTGTATATTCAGCAATGGCCTCTTCAACAACTTGCGCCATTTGTGTGTTTAAGTTGTCACCAAAGAACTCTTTGGGCAAGCCTATTTTCAACCCCGCCAATGAATCATTGAGGCCTGTAGAATAATCTGGCACCGGCTTATCGACACTGGTTGAATCACGCGAATCAAACCCAGCCATTGTTTGCAACATTAATGCCGCATCTTCAACCGTTCGCGTCATCGGACCGCCCTGATCAAGACTGGAAGCAAAGGCAATCATGCCGTAACGCGACACTCGCCCATAAGTCGGCTTCAAGCCGGTAATTCCGCAAAAAGCCGCCGGTTGCCGAATAGACCCTCCGGTATCCGTACCGGTAGCCCCAACCGCTAAACGCGCCGCTACCGCGCAAGCCGACCCGCCTGAAGACCCGCCCGGCACCGCCGAGTGATCCCAAGGATTTTTAACCGGGCCAAAAAAACTGGTTTCATTGGATGACCCCATGGCGAACTCATCCATATTTAATTTACCCAAGGTCACCGCGCCGGCTTGATTAAATCGCTCAATGACGGTGGCGTTATAAGGGGCTTGAAAATTATCGAGCATTTTAGAGCCACAACTGGTTTTAATTCCTTGGGTACAAAAAATATCCTTATGCGCGAGCGGAATACCCGTTAAAGGTCCCGCTTTTCCATCGCTAATTAATTGGTCCGCTATTTTGGCCTGCGCCAGGGCTTCAACTTCGGTCACCGTAATAAAACAATTTAATCCGCTGTGTTGCTTTATTCGCGCTAAGTGCGCTGTGGTTAATTCCTGACTCGAGAACTCTCCCGCCTGAAGGCCTTTAGCCAGTTCAGCGATCGTTTGATTATGCATAGACTTCAAAACTCCTTACTAATCAATGACTTTAGGCACTAAATACAGGCCCGCTTCAACGTCAGGCGCCTGTGCCTGAAATAATGCCCGCTGATCGCCTTCAGTGACTTCATCCACCCTCAGACGTTGAACCTGATCCATTGGATGTGCCATCGGAGTTACCTGTTCCGTATTCACTGAACTCATTTGCTCTACTAAATTTAAAATTCCAGAAAGTTCTTTTGCATAACTGTCCACATCTTGTTCGTCAATCCCAAGTCGCGCCAAATATGCAATTTTATTAACTTCTTCTGTCGTTAACGCCATTTACTACCCCATGAACTAAAAATATCATTTCTTTTAGCAAATATAATACTTGATATCTTGCCCAAATACCCACTCGATTGTTAAAGTAGTCTTATTTTAGTCGCAAGGATAGAACATGATGTTCAAACGCATACGCGGGCTTTTTTCCACAGACCTGTCAATTGATTTAGGAACCGCGAATACGCTCATTTATATTCCAGAACAAGGCATTGTTCTCAATGAGCCCTCCGTTGTCGCCATTAAGGAAGACCGTGCAAGCGGCAAAAAGTTTATTGCTGCAGTAGGCGCTGATGCCAAAGTCATGTTAGGGCGCACCCCAGGCAACATTACCGCAATCCGCCCCCTTAAAGACGGCGTTATTGCTGATTTTGCCGTAACCGAACGCATGCTACGATTTTTTATCGAAAAAGTACATGAAAGCAAACTGTTACGCCCCAGTCCTCGTATTTTGGTCTGCGTTCCTTGCGGCTCAACACAGGTCGAGCGCCGCGCTATCCGCGAATCAGCCGCCATGGCAGGCGCTCGCGAAGTTTATTTAGTTGAAGAACCGATGTCTGCTGCTGTCGGTGCCGGCTTACCCGTCGACCAGGCCAAAGGCTCAATGGTTTTGGATATTGGCGGAGGAACCTCTGAGGTTGCTGTTATTTCCTTGAACGGCATTGTCTACTCCGCCTCTGTTCGTATTGGCGGCGACCGTTTTGACGACGCTATTATCAATTATGTTCGCCGTAACTACGGCACTTTAATTGGCGAAGCCACCGCTGAACGCATTAAACATGAAATCGGCTCCGCCTATCCCGGCAATGAAATTGTCGAAATTGAAGTTAAAGGCCGCAATCTTGCCGAGGGAATACCCCGAAGTTTCACCCTTAACAGCAATGAAATGCTTGAAGCCCTTCAAGAACCGCTTGCCGGTATTGTCGGCGCCGTCAAAGTTGCACTGGAACAAACACCACCAGAACTTGGTTCTGATATTGCCGAAAGCGGTATTGTCTTAACCGGTGGCGGTGCTTTATTAAAAGATATTGACCGCTTAATTTCTGAAGAAACTGGGCTGCCCGTTTTGATTGCAAACGATCCTTTGACCTGTGTTGCTCGAGGTGGCGGTAAGATCCTTGAAATGTTGGATAACAAAAATATGCTGGGTTTCACTCTGGATTAATTACCATTGCCAACCACGCTATTAACCCAACTAAAGCCACCTTTTACACCGTGCTAGACGCCTTTGTCTACACGGTGTTACCGTAAAAAATCTCTTAACAGCGTACAACTGAGGGTTCGACCATAAAACCACTATTTACCACCGGCCCATCATTAAATATCCGTCTACTGGTCACGGCTATTTTATCTGCATCCTTATTAATCACTGAACACCAAAGTAATCTCTTGGACAATACGCGTAATGCATTGTCCCTAATTACTTACCCCTTAGAGCGACTCGTCAACCTGCCACCACAACTCAATCAAACACTTACTGACTCTCTACTGAGCTATCAAAATGTTGTCGATGAAAATACTCGACTCAAAGAACAACAGTTCAAAGCTCAAACCAAGCTCCTTAAACTAGCTGCTCTGGAAAAAGAAAATATTCGTCTACAAGCCCTACTGGGAAACTCATTTACACTGGGTGAACAACTCCTATCGGCTGAAGTATTATCTATAAACCTAGCCCCCTATGAACACACGATTGCCTTAAATAAAGGCAGTCGATTTAGTATCCATAAGAATCAACCGGTACTCAATATTAACGGTGTTGTCGGCCAAGTGACCCGCTCGACCCCGATGCGCTCTGAAGTCTTACTCATTACAGATCCCAGCCATGCCATTCCCGTACAAATCAACCGTAACGGGCTCTATACCATTGCCGTCGGTAGTGGCCAACTCAATCAACTTAATTTACCTTACCTCCCTAACAACAGTGATATTCAGCCCGGTGACCTACTCATCACCTCAGGGCTTGGAGGCACCTTCCCGCAAGGCTATCCCGTCGCGACGGTAAAAACAGTCACCTCGCAACCGGACAAACCTTTTGCCATCATAACCGCCACGCCCAAAGCCCAACTGGATCGTATTCGCGAATTACTGGTTGTTTGGAGTGACTCCACCCCCATCCCCTTACTTAATCCTTCTAAAACACCGACACCCCAAAGCAATGAGCCCGACTAATCAACTTAATTACATCTTTTACCTTGGCTCGCTAAGCTTGGCATTTATGTTGCGCATACTACCGCTACCCCCTTCGGTTCAACTAATAGCACCGGACTGGGTTTTACTGGTCTTAATCTACTGGCTACTATCAGAACCCCATAAAATTGGCATTTTTCATGCCTTCTTGATTGGTCTTCTGGTTGATGTTCTCACTGGCCGTATACTCGGACAGCACCCATCCGGCTATATCTTTGCGGCTTACCTCTGCCTTACGCTACACAAACGACTACAAAACATTCGATTAATACAACAATGTTTCTTTATTTTTTTTATCCTTTTTATCACTCAATCAATCATACTCTGGACCGAAATATTTCAGCACCCTCTCCCTTATAATACTGCCTTCTGGCTGCCTGCATTAAGCGGCACCCTTTTTTGGCCGGTAATAAAGTACTTGTTACGCCGTTGCCAACAAGGGTTCCATTAATTTTTAGATTTGCGCTAATTCCTGACCATGCCTCAGCACTTCGCTTTACAAAATATTTATTCAGAAAATCGACTATTCCTTAGTCGTATCGTAGTGATATTCTCACTAATCATTTTACTGTTAACAGCCCTCGTCGCACGGTTAATCTATTTACAAATATCCGGTCACGAATACTATAGTACTCAAGCGAACAATAACCGCATCAAAATAGCAACGTTACCCCCAACACGCGGTATTATTTACGACCGCTATGGGAAAATATTAGCCGAAAATATCCCGGCATACAGCTTAGAATTAACGCCTGAATTAACACCTGATATTGATGAAACGCTCACACGATTAAAACACTTACTTAATCTTACAGAAGAAAGAGTCAACCAGTTTAAGCACCAATTACCGCGCCACCGTTCATTCGATAGCATACCCCTATTAATGAAAATGGATGATTCAACAGTTGCTCGATTTGCTGTGGTGCAACATGAATATCCTGGGGTAGATATTCATGCGCGTCTTATCCGTCATTATCCCTACGGAAGCATTGGCGCTCACTTAGTCGGTTATGTTGGACGAATCAATAAAAATGAACTGAAAACACTCTCAGCAAAAGATTATAAAGGCACCCATACCCTTGGGAAAACCGGTATTGAAAAAACCTATGAATCAGAACTGCACGGCCTCCCCGGCCATGCAGAAATTGAAACGAACGCCCAACTACGCCCCATAAAAACCATAAAATCAGAAGCACCCATCGCGGGTAAGGACCTACACCTATCCGTCGATATTGAATTACAACGCATTGCTTCTCACGCCTTTCAAAACCACAGCGGTGCGGTTGTCGCTATTGAAATTGCCACTGGGGATATCTTGACCATGCTTAGCCACCCTAGTTTTGACCCTAATCCATTTTCTTCCGGAATCTCTACGACTGCCTATAACGCTCTGCAAAATTCTGATCAAAATCCCTTGTTTGATCGTGCCCTAAGAGGTCAGTACCCTCCAGGCTCCACCATTAAACCTTTTATTGGTCTCGCTGGACTACAATTCGGACTAACCCAAATCAATACCCCTTTATTCTGCCCGGGTTATTATCAACTCCCTAATGTCAACCATCGTTACCGTGACTGGAAAACATGGGGTCACGGTCTGGTGACACTCAATGATGCTATCGTACAATCATGTGATGTTTATTTTTATGATCTTGCTCGCACCTTGGGTATTGACCGCATTCACCAATTCCTCGGGCAATTTGGCTTTGGCCAAAAAACCGGCATTGATTTAATCGGTGAAAAATCAGGCACACTGCCATCCAGAGTCTGGAAACGTCAACATAAAAAATTGCCTTGGTATCCGGGTGAAACCTTAATCACCGGTATTGGCCAAGGCTTCATGCAAACCACGCCACTGCAATTAGCCGTAGCTACGGCGACTTTAGCGAATCAAGGCACCCTTGTTAGACCACATCTGCTCAAACAAGACACACCCTTTAATAACAACTCGGCTAACCCAACAACCGACCTTAACCCGGCGTATATCCGTGACATTATTAATTCCATGATTAATGTCGTGCATACACCCAAAGGAACCGCCTACAAACTCAGCAAAAACATCGCTTTTAAAATTGCTGGAAAAACCGGAACAGCTCAAGTCTTCACGGTTAAACAAAAAGAAAAATATGACGCCAAAAAATTATCCTCAAAACTGCTCGACCATGCCTTATTTATTGCCTTTGCACCGGCTAAATCACCTAAAATAGCGATTGCTGTCATTGTCGAAAACGGTGGTCATGGCGGCACAACCGCTGCCCCTATTGCCAAAAAAATTATTATCGACTATTTAAATAAAAATGCCGTCCTATGATTAATGAAACACGCCCTGAACAATTTGAGAACCACTCACCGGCTACTCGGTTTCTTAATCGCATTCACCTAGATAGCTTATTACTCGCCGGCTTACTCATACTCTCCTTACTGAGCCTGCTCATTTTATACAGCACCAGTGGACAACATATAGATACCCTGTTACGTCAAACCACACGCATCGCTATTGCCTTTTCAGCCATGCTTTTTATCGCGCAAATTCATCCGAATCAAATCAAAAGATATGCCGTAAGTTTATACCTTATCGGGATTGCTTTATTACTCGCCGTTTTGTTTTTTGGGGACATAGGTAAAGGCGCCCAACGCTGGCTTGATTTAGGATTATTTCGTTTTCAACCGTCAGAAATGATCAAAATAACAACCCCTATCGCCATTGCCTGGTATTTTTCAGAACACTCGATACCGCCCCGTTGGAAAGAATTTTTTGTCGCCGCCCTATTGGTCGCCATTCCGACCCTCCTGATAGCCAAACAACCTGACCTGGGTACCGCCATTTTAATTGCCAGTTCCGGCGCTGCTGTCTTTTTCTTTGCCGGAATCTCTTGGCGAATCATCTTTTCATCCGGTAGCGCCTTAGTCGCACTGATGCCTGTGTTATGGCATTTCATGCACGACTATCAACGCGCCCGCGTACTGACTTTTCTCAACCCGGAGAGCGACCCACTGGGCAAGGGTTACCATATCATCCAATCTAAAATAGCCATTGGTTCTGGTGGACTTTACGGCAAAGGTTGGCTTGCCAGCACACAAGCAAAATTAGATTTTCTTCCTGAGCGCTCTACTGATTTTATATTTGCTGTTTTCGCCGAAGAATTTGGACTATGGGGTTGCTTGTGCTTACTCTTTTTATATCTACTGATTACTTTGCGCTCGCTGTACATCGCCGTCGAGGCACAAGATACTTTTTCCCGGCTTCTAGCCGGTAGTTTATCGTTTACTTTCTTTGTTTATGTGTTTGTCAACATTGGCATGGTCATTGGTATTTTACCGGTCGTTGGCGTACCCTTACCGCTTATTAGTTATGGTGGAACATCGATGGTGACACTGCTCATCGGATTCGGTATTCTTATGTCCATCCATACCCATAAAAGTCTACTGCCTCATTAACCCTACTGACTACTGACCTCTCTGCCTAAAATATGACTCTTCCAAACAAACACTGTACTTTCAGCATCTTTTTCGGTCTACTCGGCGCGGCTTTAATGTCCCCTTGCTTCGCCGAGAAAACCACTTATAGCCTTGAACCATCTCAAGCCACTCAATACATTATTGTTCCGGGTGACACGCTGTGGGGAGCCTTCAAAAAGCTCAATATTCCCACACGGTCATGGTCAACTATTTTAGCCAACAACCCTCAGATAAAAGACCGTAACAACGTCCACCCTGGGGATATTATTTACCTGCGCGAGCGACCACCACAACCCACACCGCACACGCTGAATTTGCTTTCTCCAAAAATCAATACTTTTATTGATACCATGGCCGCTGAACATTCATTTAGCCGCTCTGCACTGGTCACTCTTTTTCAATCGGTAAAAATAAAAGCACCTATTATCAAGGCTATTTCTAAACCGGCTGAAAAACGTCTGGTCTGGCACCAATACAAGAAGATTTTCTTGACCCCAAAAAGAATTCAACACGGTGTCGCGTTCTGGAAAAAGTATGAAAGTGAACTCAATCAGGTCGAGAAAAAATATCGTGTTCCTGCAAAAATTATTGTCGCTATCATTGGTGTTGAAACCTATTACGGTAAAATCACCGGTAAACATCGTGTCATTGACGCCCTGGCGACCATCGCCTTTGGCTACCCTAAACGAGAAACTTTCTTTACTAACGAATTAAAACAATTTCTTATTTTATGCCGTGATGAAGGCATGGATCCCTTAGTTCCAACCGGTTCCTATGCGGGTGCAATGGGCATTCCTCAATTTATGCCGAGCAGTTTCAGGCATTACGCTGCTGATTTTGATGGCGATCAAAAACGTGACATTTGGTCCAATCATGGTGATGTTTTTGCCAGTATTGCCAATTACTTTATCCGCCACCACTGGCAACCTGAACAACCGGTGGCCTTTAAGATTCAACATAAAACAGATGCTTTTACTCAGGCTCTCTCAAAAGGACTCAAACCCGATACCACCGTTTCTGCCCTTCAAAACAGGAACCTTCATCTGGCCTTTCCTGAATCATTAAACTCAACCGATCGGGTTAAATTACTGCGCTTCCAACAAAAAGAAACCATTGATTTATGGCTCGGATTACAAAACTTTTATGCCATTACCCGCTATAACCATAGTCCGCTCTACGCCATGGCCGTTTTCCAACTCAGTGAGGCCATAAATACACGCCGAACAACCCATGACTAAAACCAAACCCACTATCATGGCGCTGGTCTTGTTAGCACTGAACAGTTGTACCGTACCTTTTTGGCTACAACAAGACCAAGCCCCTGATTCCATTCCGGCCAATATTCTGACTACCCCTAATGCCACGCCTCGCTTTGAATCCCAAACACGCGCAGGTAATGCCCCTGAATATGAGGTCCTTGGCAAACGCTACCGCACCCTAAGTCACAACAACCATTATCAAGCCTTAGGGATTGCCTCTTGGTATGGCACTAAATTTCATGGTAAAAAAACAGCCAATGGTGAAACTTATGATATGTTTGCGATGACAGCAGCCCATAAAACACTCCCCATCCCTTCTTACGTCAAAGTGACAAACCTAGAAAATAAACGTTTCGTTATTCTACGAATTAATGATCGCGGCCCTTTTCACGACAACCGTATTATCGACCTGTCCTACACCGCAGCGGCTAAACTTAACATTCTTAAAAAAGGCACAGGCTTTGTTAACGTCCAATCCATCACCCCCCCTAAACGGGGTACCCATGACGCCCAGCCCTCAAAGTCCATCGCCTTAAAAAGCCACGTTCACCTCCAAGTGGGTGCTTTTCAACACTTAAAAAATGCCCAAAACCTACAACAACAACTCAAACACAAAAACTTACCCGCATCACGCATTGTCACCACACCCAGCCCCCAAGGATTAATACATAAGTTACATTTTGGCCCTATCCTCTCGGTGAATAAAGCCGATCATCTCACGCAACGGCTTAGAAAAATGGGGTATTCAGTATTCCATTTCATATCTGATTAACCGCCCATAATCGGCTCATGTTATAATTCCCTGCAACAGCACTCTAAATGCTAAGTTAATAACACCCCCTAACTGTTGTCATTGATCTTTTTTATCTTAAAAACATTACCCTTATGCTATTTATTAAAAACCGTGTTTTTTCGTCAGGTAAGTCATTAGCCCTTTACCTGCTAGTGCTTTTTTTACCCACACCTTTACTGGCAGCCAATAACCTAATCATTCCTGCTAGCCCGACCATTGCGGCCCGTGGCTATTTTCTTATGGATTATGACAGCGGCCAAATCATCACTGAAAAAAATGCAGACGATCGCCTCGCACCGGCTAGCCTGACTAAAATCATGTCTACCTATGTGATTTTTCACGAACTACAAGCGGGCCAACTGGCTCTTGATGAAACCGTCGTTATCAGTAAAAAAGCTTGGAAAACACCCGGCTCAAAAATGTTCGTTGAAGTTAACAAACGAGTCAGCGTCGAAGACTTACTCAAAGGCATTATTATTCAATCTGGGAATGATGCCACTGTAGCCCTAGCGGAACATGTCGCAGGCGATGACGAGACCTTTGCGCGGTTAATGAATCAACATGCACAACGACTCGGTATGGTTAACAGTAATTTTCATAACAGCACCGGATTACCGGCCAAAAACCATTATACCACCGCCCATGATCTAGCCCTTTTAAGTCAAGCCTTGATCCGTGAATTCCCAGACTACTACCAATGGTTCAAAGAAAAACAGTTCACATTTAATAATATCAAACAAAGTAACCGCAACAAATTGCTCTGGCGTGACGACTCTGTTGATGGCATTAAAACCGGTTATACGGAAAAAGCGGGGTACTGCCTAGTGGCCTCGGCTAAACGCAACAATATGCGACTCATTTCAGTGGTTATGGGAACTCAGAGCCCCAATGCCCGAGCCCGTGAAAACCAGAATCTATTAAATTATGGCTTTCGCTTTTTTGAAACCCATAAACTCTATGATGCCCAACAAAAACTCACCGAAGCCAAGGTTTGGAAAGGTGAACGCAACACCTTGCCCTTAGGCATCACTGATGCTCTTTATGTGACGGTTCCAAGACGTCATTACGATGAGTTAAAGGCCGTTATGTCTGTTGATTCAAGAATTATTGCACCGGTCAATGCCGGTCAGCGTTTTGGTTCGATTGCCATCACCTTACAAGGTGAAACCATCGTCAAAAAACCGCTCATTGCTCTTAATCCTATCGCGATGGGCAGTATTTTTCAGAAACTCTACGACACCGTACTTTTGAAAACGCAATAATGACCCCCGATCAATCTCTCGTTTATTTAAACGGCCATTACCAACCGCTGTGTGATGCAAAAATTTCCGTTTTAGACCGAGGTTTTTTGTTTGGTGATGGCGTTTATGAAGTGATCCCAAGCTATCGGGGTCGATTATTTTATCTTGATGACCATTTGAGCCGCCTTGCGAAAAGCCTTAATAGTATTCGAATGACACCCCCGCATAGCACCACACAATGGTCCGAAATTTTTCAACCGTTGCTCGACCCCACTAAAGACCAATACATCTATTTACAAATTACCCGTGGTGTAGCCGCCAAACGAGACCATAGCTTTTCAGACGATCTAACCCCTACTATTTTTGTCATGAGCGCGGACATGGCACCGATTGAGCATTTACGTAGCGGTACCCAAGCACTGACTATTGAAGATACCCGCTGGCACCTGTGTAATGTTAAAGCCACAACACTACTTGCCAATATTTTACTGCGTCAAGAAGCCCTTGACCAACAATGTGCCGAAGCCATTTTAATTAAAAACGGGCTTGTTCTTGAAGGTGCGGCGAGCAACATCTTTGTGGTTAAAGACGGCGTTATTTTAACGCCGCCTCAAGCTAGCAACATATTACCGGGCATTACCCGTAAGGTAGTCATTGAACTCATACAAAGCCAACGCATTCCCTTTCAAGAAGTCGCTATAAGCACAGAAACCCTTGATCACGCTGATGAAATTTGGCTAACCAGTTCAACGCGAGAAATTATACCGGTCACCGAGCTTAATTCACGTTCGGTTAGCTCTGGAACGATTGGCCCTATGTGGCACCGGATCAACACCCTTTTTCAAGAAAAAAAAGCCCATGACTGAACCAACAA
>DUCI01000085.1 GCA_012959905.1 Methylococcaceae bacterium
GCATCCTCAAATGCACCATTTAAAATTCCATCTTTAGAGAAATAATCATTTTGAGAACCTATCAATAATAATGCGACGTTTTTTCCATTCATTAGCCTTACTCCGAGTGATTAATAATTCCAATTTAAGTAACTAAGTTAGTTTTAACTATTCTGGTAAACCGATATGAATAATTGGGTATTCTCCGTTATCATTATTATCAGTATGATTGATGGCCAAAGAACCATCACTGCCGGCCCCTGTCAACATAAGAACCGCACAGGCATGAGGGGCTGCCATTGACGTACCCGAAATAGTTTCCGTACCGCCATCTTTCCACAGTGAAAAAATACTAACACCCGGGGCTGCATACTCCACAGCATCGCCATAATTTGACCACGATGGCATCTGATCTGTATTTTCTGCAATAGCAGCAATCGTAAAAATATTATCATCAATAGAATCACCCCCTACACGCGCAGGTGAATGATTTATTGCATCTTCTCCGCTGTTACCGGCGGCCAGAGCAAAATAAGCATATGACTTAGCAGCCGCTTTAACAACAGCCTCATCAAGAGCTGTACTTACCCCACCGCCTAAACTCATATTCACGCAATCCCCTTCCTTAGCGTTTACTGCAACAAAATCAACGCCGGCTATCACCCCAGACATGGTTCCAGACCCTTTTCTATCTAATACCCGTACCGGAACAATCGTTGCTCCCGGGGCTACACCTATCGACCCTATACCATTATCAATAGCAGCAATCGTTCCGGCAACATGTGTACCGTGACCATTCTGATCATCCTGTTTACCACGAAAAACAGAAAAACCCCTGTCAGGATTAACGTGTAAATCAGGATGATCAAGATCAACACCGGTATCGATGACCCAGGCTGTGAAATTAGAGGAAACGTTGTTATCTTCAGAATTATCATCAATAGGCGCTCCAACTCGCACCACGCCCCAATCTTGAATTTGTGGCAGTGGCGTACTACCTCCGCCGCGGTTAGGCTTGCCTTTACTGATAGAAACAATACTGTCAGGCTCCATTGCGCTCACTAAAGCACTTGCCCCAAAAGCCCTATCCGCGGCTTGGCAAGGCATATTGATGGTAAAACCCTTAATGGAATTTGCATAAACATACTTGATCGAAGACTTAGCTCTCTTTGCAAAAGCATTGGCGACCCCTCTGACCCGATCGCCTTCAACCGCATCGGTTAATTGAACGATACACTGATTATGCACATTAATAAGATCAGGGCTCATAACATTGGACGCCGGCGTTTCATCTTGCGCAAAACCCGTACTAAAAGATAAAACCAAGACCACACTCGCTAAAAAAATATTTTTCATTTTTATACCTCTCGAAATGCAATTCACACGTTGTAAATGCGAAGGTTAATTGTTAAAAAAATTAACTATTAACAACTATAGTGAGAGAGTATTTTTTGCCTATTGTACGAAAGGACTAGATCGTGATTTTTTTAAACGAAAAGAAATAATCAGACCCAGTCACCAAGAAAAAGGCGCTGAAAAAAGAGAGTGTCGTGAGCAGAAATTTTAAAACAGAAAAGTGAGAACTAATGCTGTTCAGGTTGGCCCGGGGCTGGCTGCCAACGGTCGTCAATTAGATCGCCATCTTGATCGATAAAATCACTGGTATGGAGCTGGCCTTCGGTGCCAATCCAAAGTCCATAGGGGGTAGTTTGGTTAGGGTGCTTAACGGGCCGTTTTAAAGAGCCCTGTTCTGGCGTCACATCAACAAGCGGCACAGGGCCGCCAACTGCGAAAAAATCCTTTTGCCCTTGTAACTCACCCGCACTTGCTGTACCCACAAACAAGAGAAAAACAATCATCCCACGCAAACATCGACCGATGATTTTAAAAGGTGTTAATAACGCCATAACTGTTATACCTTTAACAAATATAGTGGTCAGATCTTGCAATCATCTATTTCAGCCTTTTTAATCACCCGACTCACCGTCGAATAATGTACTTTAAACCAATCAGCAATTACCTTCATCGAATAATCACCGCTTACATACGCATTAACAATAGTATCATCACACAAAGAAAAATGTTCTTCATACCAAGCTAATGACTTAACCTGCTTTCTACGTTGCATCCTAGGCTCTTCACTAAGCTCCCGAGGCGAATCAACTGTCTCTATTACTTTATCAACAAACGGCTCATCTTAGTCTGGGTATTTGAAGGGTTAGCCTTGTCACTAGAGTGAGTGTAAGGCAAGACCTGACCCTTTTTTTACCGCTGTTGACTTTATTTCATATTGACACCATAATGCAACCACTCATCAATTAAAACATAATCAACTATGCCAGCACTCACCATAAAAAATGTTCCTGACGATCTATATAAAGAACTAAAACATGTTGCTGAACAACATCATAGAAGTATTAATAG
>DUCI01000086.1:0-853 GCA_012959905.1 Methylococcaceae bacterium
AGTGATGACGTTGATGACCCTAAATTACAAACGATTGTTCATCATCATTGTAAAGCCTATGATGACGGTACACTGATTTGTCTGATGTTCCATTCTGGAATGAAAGATCAAGACAAGCCGATTGGTTTTGAATACATTATTACCGGAGAGCAGTACGCCTCTTTAGATAAGGCTGAGCAGCGGTACTGGCATTATCATAAAACTGAGATTCCGCGTGCCCATGCAACATTACCTGATTTAACGGCAGAAGAAGCGGGTCCACTGATGGGTCCTATTGGTTCTACTTACGGAAAAGTGATTTACTTTCAAAAACCAGAGGATAAATTACCGATTGGCGAACCGTATATCTTAGTGGTTCAGGATTTACCTGAACAGGACTAATCGTCATTTTTTAATGAAAAGGCCGCTCATTCGGGCGGTTTTTTTGTTTAGAGTTAAACATGAATATCTTAGTGGTTAGTGTACTTTGCGTCATTTCTGTTACTGCGATCGCGGACCCTTTATTGGGCTTACCTGTTATGCCTATTCCGGCAGACAATCGGCAAAATCCTGAAAAAATAGCGCTCGGTAAAAAGCTCTTTCATGACCCACGGTTTAGTACGACCCGCTCGGTCAGCTGTGCCAGTTGTCATCAGTCTTCAAAAGCATTTACTGACGGCCTGGAAAAAGCAATGGGTATCAAGGGGGCTATCGGTGTTCGTAATACCCCAACCTTGTTAAATGTAGGGTTTTTTGAACAATTATTTCTTGATGGTCGCGAGCCTTCATTAGAAAAGCAAGCCCTAAAGCCGATTTTAAATCGGATAGAACATGGCTTTAGTGATCTCAAGTCTATTATAAAAATAATTACCAC
>DUCI01000086.1:1112-2382 GCA_012959905.1 Methylococcaceae bacterium
CCGATTATAGAGACCTTTGTTAAAGCACTAAAGCAAGGTTCAAGCGATGAGAGTATCGCTTTAACAGACGCACAAAAATCTGCATTAGGTCGTTTTCAGGTGACCGGGGTGATCAGTGATGTGGGTAAGTTTAAAACACCGACCTTGCGCAATATTGCTTTAACAGCACCATATATGCATGACGGTAGTGTAAAAACGTTAGCAGAAGTTGTGGAGTATTATGACCAAGGCGGTCATGCCAATCCTTTTCTAGATGCGGCCATTTTTCCGTTGCATTTAACTGATCAGGAGAAAAAAGATTTAGTTGCATTTATGCAGGCACTCACCGGTGCTCAGGTTAATGAATAGAACCAGATCTTTTCATTACATGAGGGTGTGGGACAAACGGGGGTCCATTATAATAGCGATGGGGAGTCTGGTTTTTGCATCATTAGTTGCAGCAGACCCTGCTGACGTTACGAACGTGCATGTAGAACGTTATGCTTCGGGTCGTTATAGTTTCGCGGTCACCGTCAACCATCCTGATGAGGGGTGGGATCATTATGCCGATGGTTTTGAAGTTCTGGGGGCTAAGGGCGAGCGGTTAACGCGGCGCATTCTTAGGCATCCCCATGTGGACGAACAACCCTTTACCCGTATTAGAGGTGGCGTCAGGCTGCCTGAGACGGTGCAGGCGGTCACTGTTAGAGCAAGGTGTTCTGTTGATGGTTTTGTCGGTAAAAAGGTCGGCGTTGTGTTACCGACCCATTAATCATGCGTTATTATCGTAGAAGGAAGTTAAAGTTGAAGCCAAATATTTTTTTAATGGTTGTTTGGATGAGTGTGTTCAATATATCTTTTGCATCGGCTGCCGAAGAAGATTTTTACGGGTGGCAATCCTTTTCTTTAGCAGGTGATATGGGTAAGGTTTCACCCGCCTTGGATAAAGTTCGTTGGAATGTGATGAGCCAAACCCGATTAGGAAATAATCATAAGGAGCTCACGGAATATTTATTGTTTGCACAAGTGGGCTATCAACTGAGCGACAGTTTAAGTTTGTGGTTAGGATACACCCATGATTGGTTGACCCCACTTAATAAAGAGGAATATCAGGAGCATCGAAGCTATCAGGATTTACTCTGGAGTCAGAGTGCTGGGCCGGGTCTTTTAAGTTTACGAACACGGTTTGAACAGCGTTTTAAGCAGGCTGTGGATAATAGTGATTTAGCGTGGCGAATTCGTCAGATGGTAGAGTACCGATGGTTTTTGCCTTTCCTGTCGCAAACAAGTC
>DUCI01000087.1 GCA_012959905.1 Methylococcaceae bacterium
CGAGTGGCCGAAGGCGCACGCCTGGAAAGTGTGTATACGGCAACGTATCGAGGGTTCGAATCCCTCTCTCTCCGCCACCCCTACCAACCCTCACATTTCATTGATCCACTCAACACAACGTGCTAATCGACGTAATAACACTACAAACTCAAAGCGACTAGCTTGGCTGCATAAAGAACCGACGTCTGGTCATGTCGACTAATCGCACAACATGCGGCGCCCCATAAATCGCAGCGGCATCAATCAAACAATACAAGGCCGCAACACCACTGGGCGGATTTCCACCGGGCCAGCCAAACAACGGATCCAACTCAGCCCAATACCACACACCGTAAGCCGTGCCAATCAGTTCCAGCCATGTGGTAATAAAAAAAGCACCTAAATACAATAAGGGCGAACGCCCTTTGAACATAAAAACAATAAATACGCAGTACAACAAGGCCCCGGCTACATCCCCTCGTTCTGCGAGCGTAATACCCCACAACGACCAGAGACCACAACTGATAAAGACTAAGTAAGTGATTTCTTTTGCATAGCGTAAAAATAGTCCTGACCTTGCCATCGCAACAGAACTCAAATAAACCATTCCATGGCCTGGCGGCACATACGCGGGCACATTCTCAAAACGATAGGTATAGCCCCCCAAATAAATAGAGGCAACATGTTCACCCAGGGTTGCAAAAATAATGGCCACAACAATTTGGGCTCTAATATTGGCATCTTCACCTTTGAGTAAGCAAAGCAAAAAAAACCAAGCTAGGGCACCTAATTTATATTGCCACACCAAATCACCCTCGGCATCAGAAGGTAAAGTTAGCGCCACACAAACAAACGTAAAAACGATAATAAAATAATCGCGAAACCGATGAACCGGTTCAACCGACTCTAATGAGAAATTTGTCCATAACATGAAGTCTATTTTACATTAAAAATTACTACAGTTCTCTAAGGCTTTCATTTTGAGTATTCTTAAACAACGCCGCCACGAGGCTTAAAATAGGTCGCCCTACCATCAAACCGATAAAAAATTTCAATCTTTGCTAGACTGTTACTGTTAAATTAACTCAATCGCACTCGCTATGAAATTCCTAATTGCGACCTTCCTATATCTTTTAATTCTCCCTTTTGCACACGCTCAGGAAATCACTATTCCTGATAGCCTTGTTCCACCAGAAAATCATACCCTTATATTAATCACCCACGCTAAGGGCTACCAAATTTACCAGTGCCGTCTACAAGATGGACAATATCACTGGCAATTAACCGGCCCGGATGCAACACTGTTCAACGAACAAGGCACTCTTGTGGGCAGCCATTTCATCGGACCCAAATGGGCCTATCGTGACAACAGCATCGTCGCAGGACGTCTCATCCAAAAATTCACAGCACCTCATCATTCAGCCATCCCCTGGTTACTTGTTAAAGGAATAAACCATCAAGGTACGGGGCTTTTTAACACCGTGAGTTTTATCAATCGAATGAATACCCAAGGCGGGGTTAAACCGAACACCGGTTGTAACAGTAACCATTTAGGCAGCGAACGCGCTATCGCCTATCAAGCGGATTACCTGTTTTATTCAAAAAATAACGACTAGCAAGCGCGCGAGAAAAGAGCGTTCATTCTAATCGTATATTTGCTTTTTCTCAGCACCCCTTATTCATTATTCTCAGTCATTAATTCAAGCTCATCCCAGCGTGCGTAACTCACTTCGAGTTCGCCTTCCATACTTTCCAAAGCCTTCAGCGTCTGAGCAACAACATCGTGATCTTGCTGGTAAAACGTGGGCGTATTAATCTGATTGTTCAACTCAGTCTGTTTTGCTTCCAACTGCTCAATAGTCGCCGGCAATTGCGCTAATTCCCTTTGGTCGTTATAGGATAATTTTTTCTTTTTTACGCTCTTTGGTTTTTCTTTTACACTTTTCTTATCGGATTCAATTGACTTGGCAAGCTCGGTTTTATACTGTTGCCAATCGGCATAACCACCCACGTATTCGTTCACCTGCCCCGAGCCTTCAAACACCATGACACTGGTCACCACATTGTCTAAAAATAGCTCACCAGTAAATCCTCCAACAATTCTAATGTTTCTAAATCAAGATCATTAGTGGGCTCATCCATCACCAATAAATTAGCCGGCTTGGTAAATAAACGCGCCAATAATAACCGGTTTTTTTCCCCACCGGAAAGACTTCTGATCGGCGATCTTGCGCGGTTGGAAGAAAATAGAAAGTCATTGAGATAAGACATGACATGACGTTTATTGCTGCCAATCATGACGTGATCATTACCGTCTGCAACCGCATCTGCCACCGTAATATTAGGGTCTAGCT
>DUCI01000088.1 GCA_012959905.1 Methylococcaceae bacterium
ATGAGACTATTCCTACTGTTAGTAATCGTTTTAGTTTCCCCGATCATTCAGGCAGAACATTTAGCACTCGATCAATTATTGGAAGATGTTAAAAATAACCAAGGGATCGAGGGGAAGCGCAATCATGCCCGTGAAAGCGCGTTTATTTCTGAAAAACTCAAACAGCAACAGCGTTTAAAGGCGGCAAAAGCGGAACGTAAAAAACAAGAGAGAATCAGCAAAAAGCTTAAAAAACACTTAGAAGACAATGAAAAAGTCTTAACTGTTTTAGAGTCTGAATTGCGTCAAAAAGGCGGCGTTTTAGGCGAGTTGCTCGGTGTAGCACGGCAAGCCGCCGGCGATTTGCGTGTCGATTTTGAACGCTCATTAGTGTCGTCACAATTCACCGGGCGAGGGCAGCAGTTAAGTCTTATTGCCGACAACAAGGCGCTTCCGACCATCGCGCAATTAGAGCAGATTTGGTTTTTATTACAACAAGAAATGACCGAGTCGGGCAAAGTGGTGCACTTTAATGCCGAAGTCTTATCCGCAGCCGGTGAGGCTCAACAAGGTAGAGTGATACGGGTTGGGACTTTTAATGCGTTATCGGACGGGCACTATTTACGTTACTTACCGGAATCTGAACAATTAGCTGTTTTGGTCCGCCAGCCGGAATCACAATTTACTAATTTAGCCGAGGAATTTGGTAGCGCCACGACGGGTAATGCTGACTTAGGGATTGACCCCACCCGCGGTGTTATTTTAAGTATGTTGATACAAACCCCCAATACTCTTGAGCGTATCAGTCAGGGCGGTATTATTGGGTATATCATTTTAACCCTCGGTGCGATGGGCTTTATTTATGCGCTGTATCGCTTGTATGAATTAATGCGGACGGGGCAGAAAATGGCCGCGCAACTGCTCAGCGACACTGCCGCTATTGATAACCCTTTAGGTCGTGTGATTAAAGATGCAGAATCTCATCACAGTCCTGACATAGAAACTCTTGAGTTGGTTTTAGATGAGGCGATTACCCGTGAAGTCCCGGTGCTTGAAAAAGGCTTAGGGATGATTAAACTGTTAGCGGCAGTGGCGCCGTTATTAGGGTTGCTGGGTACGGTCACCGGAATGATCGAAACATTCCAAAGTATTAGTCTATTTGGAACCGGAGATCCGAAGTTAATGGCCAATGGGATATCACAAGCATTGGTAACCACCATGCTAGGGCTCTGTATTGCCATTCCTTTGTTGTTCTTACACAGTCTTTTGGCTTCGCGCAGTAAAGCCTTGGTTCAAATTCTAGATGAGCAGACCGCTGGGATTATTAGTCGACGTGCTGAGAAATAATGTTTTTTATTAGCGATCAATTCGCAGCCGTTACGCAATTTCTTAACACCGGTGGCACGGTGTTATGGCTTATCTTATTGGTCTCTATTTGTCTGTGGTGTTTGATTGTAGAACGGCTACTTTTTTTTAAACGCCGTTATCCGCTGTTAAAAAGCCAGTGGGTGGGGGATTGGAATACCCGATCCGATAAATCTTCACCAAGGGCTAAAACGATTCGCATTGCGATGATTTCTGAAGCAAAATTAGAAATGGCTAAAGTGACCTTGATCATTAAGATGCTGATTGCGTTATGTCCATTAATGGGGTTATTAGGAACAGTGACCGGAATGATTCATGTCTTTGACATTATGGCAGTCACCGGAACCGGTAATGCAAGGGCGATGGCTTCAGGGGTTTCACAAGCGACGATTCCGACTATGGCCGGTATGGTTGTAGCGATCGCCGGATTGTATTTTAGCCGTTATATTGAAGACCGTACCGATGAAGAAACGCATCATCTGGCAAACACCGTTCTACCAGTGAACACAATTCTGATATAGACATGACTCCGATGTTGGATATCGTCTTTATTATGTTGATCTTCTTTATTGTCACCACTTCCTTTGTCAAAGAGTCAGGCATTGATGTGAATCGGCCTACGGCTAAAACGGCAGAGAGAAAAGAACAAGGTAATATCATTATTGGGATTAAACCCAACGGTGCTATCTGGATTGATAAGCGAGAAGTGGATATTAGAGCCGTTCGCGCTAATGTCGCGAGGCTACATGCTGAAAATCCCTTAGGCGCCGTTATTATTACTGCGGATAAAGAGAGTAAAACCGATTCCTTAGTTAAAGTTATGGATCAGGTCCGTTTAGCAGGCATTATGAATGCTTCCATAGCGACCACTACTGATAAATAATGAAGCACATTATTACCATTATTGCTTCAGGCTTAGGGGTCTCACTGGCCTTGTTTTGGCTGATGCAGTTTATGATTAGCAATAATCAGCAAGGTTTAAATAAAGT
>DUCI01000089.1:0-928 GCA_012959905.1 Methylococcaceae bacterium
AAAATCTGACCATCAGTAATCGAAATTACGTTAGTTGGGACAAAAGCAGACACATCACCGGCTTGGGTTTCAATAATTGGCAATGCGGTCAAAGAACCGGTCTTACCTTTTACTTTACCACCAGTCAATTCTTCTACCGCCGCGACATTAATTCTAGCTGCACGCTCTAATAAACGAGAATGTAAATAAAAGACATCCCCGGGGTAGGCTTCACGTCCCGGTGGGCGTCTCAATAACAACGAAACCTGACGGTATGCCCATGCTTGTTTTGTTAAGTCATCGTAAACAATTAAAGCATCTTCGCCGCGATCGCGAAAGAACTCACCCATTGAGCAACCGGTATAAGGCGCAATATATTGTAGTGCCGCTGCTTCTGAAGCCGATGCAACAACGACAATGGTATGTTCCATTGCACCATGCTCTTCTAATTTACGAACGGTATTAGCAACAGACGATTGTTTTTGACCGATAGCAACATAAATACAGGTAATCCCGGTGCCTTTTTGGTTAATAATTGCATCGATTGCAATGGCTGTTTTACCGGTTTGTCTGTCACCAATAATTAATTCCCGTTGACCACGGCCAATGGGAATCATCGCATCGATTGATTTTAATCCTGTTTGGACCGGTTGATCTACCGATTGGCGCGCAATAACACCCGGCGCTATTTTTTCAATCGGTGCGGTTTCGTTGGTTTCAATCGGGCCTTTTCCGTCAATCGGATTACCCAAGGCATCAACCACACGACCTCGCAAAGCCTCGCCGACCGGAACTTCTAAAATTTTACCGGTACATTTAACGACATCGCCTTCAGAGATTTTTTCATAGGCGCCTAAAATAATGGCCCCAACAGAATCGCGCTCCAAGTTCAGCGCCATACCGAAGATATTATGTGGAAATTCAAGCATCTCGCCCTGCATGGCATCAG
>DUCI01000089.1:1055-11919 GCA_012959905.1 Methylococcaceae bacterium
TATTCTCACTCTAACGGTTAGAGTCTATTGGCTAATTGTTGAATGTGTCCCTTAATAGAACCATCAATTACTGAATCACCGGCGTGCGCTAAAAAGCCACCTATCAATGACTTATCAACCGTCATTTCTAAATTAACTTTTTTGTTAAGCTTTATTTCAAGCACTCCCGCTAACTTTTTTTCCTCTGCTTTAGTAAGCGCATAGGCTGTTTTAACAGTCACGCCTATATAGCCTTCAGCCTCTGCCTTACTTTCTTCAAAGAGACGACTAATCTCAGGCAGTAAAGTTAAACGATGATTTTCAATCAGTAACTTAAGTAGATTGATTCCTTGTGGGTTAAGTTGTTTATCGCAAATATCCAACATTAATGTCGTCAATTGTTCCTGACTGACTTTTGGATTATTTGACAAGCCGACCAAGCTTTTATCGGACATCACTACGGCTAAAAACGCCAGCATCTCAGACCATTTTTCAGTACTCTTAGACGCTTGTGCGCTCGTAAAAACGGCTTCCGCGTAAGGCCGTGCCAAAGTCGCTAATTCGCTCATTTTAACTTACCTAGTTCAGCTGTTGCTTTTTTCAAAATCGCTTGATGTTTGGTTTTATCAATCTCTTCTTGCAAAATTTGTTCAGCTGCTTTTATGGCCAAATCAGAAACTTCTTTGCCTAATTTTTCTCTAGTCTGCTGTAATTCTTGCTCAATTTGAGACTTTGCCGACGTTAACAAACGCTCACCTTCAACTTTTGCTTCTACCCGCGACTCGTCAACAATCTCACTGGCCCTTTTTTGAGCCATATTAATAATTTCAGCGGACTGCGATTTAGCATCTTTTAAAATATCTTTCGATTTTTTCTCTGCCCGATCCAACTGTTGATTACCTTGGTCTGCCGCGGCTAAGCCATCAGCAATTTTCTTTTTTCGTTCTTCCAAAGCATCAAACAAAGGTGGCCACACATACTTCATGGTAAACCATACCAGAAGCGTAAAGGTGATCATCTGTCCGACCAGAGTCAAATTGATACTCATAATGAATTCCTCAATTTGTAATAAAGACTAACTAAATTAACTGCCAGCCGCCACTTGAACAGCGGACAAAAATGGGTTAGCAAATGTGAAAAACAATGCTAAACCAACACCAATCATAGTTACCGCATCCAATAAACCGGCCACAATAAACATTTTTACTTGTAACATTGGCACCATTTCTGGTTGACGTGCTGCGCCTTCTAAAAATTTACCGCCCAAAAGACCAAAACCAATCGCGGTTCCCATTGCGCCTAAACCCAATACAATCCCTACTGCAATTGCAGTCATGCCTTGTACATCAGCTATTAATGTTGCTAATTCCATGATACCTCCAAACTAAATAATATTAACGAATTTAAAAAACTAATGATCTTCATGCGCCATACTTAAGTATACGATAGTCAATACCATAAAAATAAACGCCTGAAGTGTAATAATTAAAATATGAAAAACGGCCCAAGGAAAACTCAAAAAGGGCTGTACATACCAGGGCAGTAAGGCAATCAAAATAAATATTAATTCCCCCGCATACAAGTTACCAAACAACCGTAACGCCAATGAAATAGGCTTAGCAATTTCTTCAACCAACTTCAATAATAAGTTAAACGGTAACAACCAAGGCCCAAAGGGTTGAAACATTAACTCTTTAGCAAAACCCCAGCCGCCTTTAATCTTAATGCTATAAAAAATAATCAAAATAAAGATTGAAATCGACATTGCAAAGGTTGCGTTTAAGTCAGTGCTAGGCACTACCCTTAAATACTCAACGCCCATAACCGAACCTACACCCGGCATTAAATCAACGGGAAACAAATCCATGAAATTCATCAAAAAGACCCAGCAAAAAACCGTTAAGGCTAACGGTGCAATCAGCTTACTTTGTCCATGAAAACTGTCTTTAACCTGCTGATCTACAAATTCAACCAACATTTCTGCAAAATTTTGCATCAATCCCGGAACGCCTACTGTAGCCCTTTCTGCCGCAACTTTAAAAAACCAAATAAACAATCCACCCAATAACGCTGAAAAAAACAACGTATCTAAATGCAGCGTCCAAAAACCCTCACCTACAGTCAGCGGTGTTAAATGATGAACGATATAACTGGTTGCCCCTTCTGAGGCATGCGCTTCACTTGCCATTATTTTTTCACTAAAACTTATAATCGAATTATCAGTGCAAACCAAAAAACTGTTAAGGCAGCGATATAACCCACCATCAACGGCATAATTTTAATTTCAGGCCACTGAAACACTAAAAAAAACATAACTGCCGTTAAAATCAACTTGGCAGACTCACCCACGTAAAATGTCCGAACTACTTTTTTAGCATCCTGACCGGTGGAACTTGAAACCTTTAATGCAAAATATAAATTAGGTATGATGGCCACAACCCCCCCTAATACCGAGGAAATAAAACTTTGGCCTGCACCCCATAAAAAAAATCCTGATGCCACGATAGCCACAATCAGAATTTGCATAGCAAGGATCTTACTAACTACGGTCATTGTCCTTACGCCAACCATCTGACCGCCTCATTTAATAACTTTCTGATTATATAGATTATATGCTTCTAAATCAAGATCATATGATTGATTTTATCAATCACCGCCTAATACACACCACTTATCCATAATCATGCTTCAAAAAATCCAAACCCCGCTAGGAGAAATGATTGCTTATGCCAATTCAGAAGGTCTATGTTTATTAAAATTCACTGATTCCGCCCAAGTAGCCCAACTTATCGCTGAAGTGCAGACAATTGGCACTTCTAACCATCGTTATGACCCCAAAACCATTTTAAAGCAGACTCAGACCCAAGTTATAGAATACTTTAATCAATCCCGAAAAACCTTTACCTTACCGATCATCTGTCATGGTAGCCCTTTTCAGCAAGCCGTATGGAACAGCTTAAAAAAAATACCGTATGGCACAACACTGTCATACCAAGAACAAGCCATTGCAATCTACCAGCCAACGGCTTACCGAGCCGTGGGCACCGCCAATGGACGTAACAAAATGGAACTGATTATTCCTTGCCATCGCGTGATCAAAAAAAACAATCGTCCGAGCGGTTATGCGGGCAAAACATGGCGCAAAGAATATCTACTGGCGTTAGAGAAAACCGTTAATTAATGCGTTTTAAGATACCGTCTAATTCATCCAGGTTGGTATAACTAATCACTAATTTACCTTTACCTTTAGGGTGATGATTAATCGCTACTTTCGCGCCTAATTTTTCAGACAAACGCTCTTGCAGTCTTATCACATCCGGATCCACTTCTGGCGCCGCCTTAACCACACGGGGATTTGCAAAATCACGAACGTACTGTTCCACTTCCCGCACCGACATGGCTTTAGCCACGACCTGCTTTGCAGCGACCAATTGGTTTTTTCCTGTCAATGCCAATAAAGCACGCGCATGACCCATTTCTATCTCGCCCGCCGCTAACAACTGCATAACCGCTGGCGTTAATTCATTCAACCGCAACAAATTACTCACTGTCGTTCTCGACTTACCTACCGCTTTGGCAATCTCTTGATGCGTCATCCCAAATTCCTCACCCAAACGTTTTAGCGCTTGTGCTTCTTCCAATGCATTTAAGTCTTCCCGTTGAATGTTTTCTATTAAGGCGATCGCCATAGCCGTTTGATCATCAAAATCTTTAATGACCACAGGAACCGCGTCCAATTGTGCGAGTTGCGCTGCGCGCCAGCGTCGTTCACCGGCAATAATTTCATAACGTTCATCGCCTAATTCACGAACGATGATGGGTTGCACAATGCCTTGTTCCCGAATCGAATCCGCAAGTTCCTGCAACTTTTCAGCATTCATATCTTGACGAGGCTGAAATTTTCCCCGCTGCAAAAACTCAATCGGCAACATTTTAAATGACCGTTGACTCGGCTCTACTTTGCTCTTTCCATCGCCTAACAGAGCATCTAACCCTCGACCCAACCCTCTGGCTTTTATTGTCATTTATTTTCCCTGCTCTTTTCGTTTTTCAAAAACTCTAGCGCTAATTTTTCGTAAGCTATCGCTCCGCGCGAAGACTTATCATAAAACCTAACCGGCAGGCCATGACTCGGAGCTTCGGCCAACCGAATATTTCGTGGGATACTGGTTTGATAAACTTTTTGATCAAAAAACTTAAATAATTGCTCAGAGACATCCTTGGTTAACCGACTTCGTGTATCGACCATAGTACGCAAAATACCTTCCAGTTTTAAATTACTGTTAACAGTATCCTGAATATTTCGTAGGGTTTCCATTAAAGCCGACAACCCCTCCAAGGCATAATATTCACATTGCATGGGGATCAATACACTATCGGCAGCAACCAATGCATTTAACGTCAACATATTTAACGACGGCGGGCAATCAATAAAGATAAAATCATAACGCTCACGCACGGGCTTCAAACCCTTCAACAACCGACTTTCCTTATTTTCAGCGGCCACCAAGGCGACTTCTGCAGCCGTTAAGTCACTGTTCCCCGCAATGACATCTAATCCAACCTCTTCAAGGGTGACAATAGCTTCTATTGCAGAGGCCTCTTCTAACAATAAGTCACAACTGGAAAACTGCACGGTATTTTTATCTAATCCACAACCAATCGCTGCATTTCCTTGTGGATCTAGATCAATCAATAATACCGAGCATTGCTTAGCCGCCAATGAAGCTGCTAAATTCACCGTCGTGGTGGTCTTACCGACCCCACCTTTTTGATTGGCTACCGCTATCACTTTGCCCATTATGTACTCTTTACCTTATGTAATTGAACCAGACACCGCTCTGCATCAACCCCTGGAACCATAATAGGAATCACAGAAAAATCATTATCAATCTGTTGTAATTCTTTATCGGGATGCCGGCCTTTCATGGCCAACAAGACCCCTCCCGAACTCAGCCGTTCAGATGCTACACTAACAAAACTTTGCACACTTGAAAACGCCCGAGAAACAATACTATTAAAATAAATCGTCGGCTGATAATGCTCAATACGCCCGTGCCACACCGTTACATTCTTTAAACCCAGCTCAATAACCGCTTGCTGAACAAAACGTGTTTTCTTGCTATTGCTGTCTAATAAAACAAACGAATAATCAGGATAGATTAATGCCAGAGGAATACCCGGCAAACCCGCACCGGTACCAATATCCAACACCTTGGGTCCTTGAATATAATTCGCTATGGCTAAGCTATCTAAAAGATGCAGTCTTACCATTTGTTCAGGATTACGAATAGCTGTTAGATTGTAAGCCTTATTCCATTTTTCTATTAAAGCAATAAACGCGATAAGTTTTTTTTGCTGCGCCTGGGTCACCAACAAATCGAGTGCATTAAGCCCTTCGTTTAAAATTTCTTGGCATTTCTGCATGATTGATTCGCTAAACGGTATTAAAAAAATATCATTATAGCGACTTTAAAAAACCATAAGGTGATTTAGCGCGTAAAATCGGCGCCTGTGGTTAAGCACTTTTCTTTTTAAGGTGAACCAACAAAAGTGAAATGGTCGCGGGCGTAATCCCTGAAATACGCGCGGCCTGCCCTAAAGTTTCAGGGAGGTGTTTTTGTAACTTCTCGCTCGCTTCAGCAGATAAGCCACGAACTTTTTGGTAATCAAAAGCGCTGGGTAACCGCAGACCTTCAAAACGACGGGTCCGATCAATTTCGCTCTGTTGACGATCAATATAACCCGAATATTTCGCTTGGATTGCGACCTGCTCTGAAACCTCTTGGGTATAGTCTGGATTGTCAAGAAAACTTAATACCGCCTCAACCTGCACTTCAGGCCGGCGTAATAAATCAATCAAACTAGTATCTCGTCGCAATGGCTTACCCCAAAGCGTGTCAACCTTTGCTGCCGCCTCAGTGCCTGGCTTTAACCATTTTTTCGTTAAGACGGTTTTTAACGCCGTAACCGCCTCACTTTTTTGTTCAAATAACTGCCAACGCTGATCATCCACCAAACCCAGTTCACGGCCTTTTTCCGTTAGCCGTAAATCGGCATTATCTTCGCGTAAAAACAAACGATATTCCGCACGACTGGTAAACATCCGATAAGGCTCTATCGTCCCGTGTGTGACCAGGTCATCAATCATGACGCCAATATAAGCCTCATCACGCCGTGGACACCACGGCTCTAAACCTTGTGCCTGACGCGCCGCATTCAAACCGGCAATTAAACCTTGGGCAGCAGCCTCTTCATAACCGGTCGTGCCGTTAATTTGACCGGCAAAAAATAACCCGGGCATGGGTTTCGTTTCCAACGAAGATTTAAGCCCACGAGGATCAAAATAATCATATTCAATCGCATAACCCGGGCGAATAATCTCAGCCTGCTCAAACCCTTCCATCGAGCGAATAAACGCATATTGCACATCAAAAGGCAAACTGGTCGATACCCCATTCGGATAAATCTCATGGGTGTCTAAACCTTCCGGCTCGACAAAAATCTGATGGGAATCGCGGTCAGCAAAACGAACCACCTTATCTTCAATCGAAGGACAATAACGCGGACCCACACCCTCAATCACACCCGAATACATCGGCGACCGATCCAGTCCGGAACGAATAATGTCATGCGTTTTACGGTTAGTGCGGGTGATATAACAACAAATCTGTCGCGGGTGATGTTCCGGCTTACCCAAAAATGACATCATCGGTACCGGGTCATCTCCCGGCTGTTTTTGGAGACGGTCAAAAGCAATGGTTCTGCCATCAAGGCGTGGCGGTGTACCGGTCTTTAGCCGGCCGACATTAAAAGGTAATTCCCGTAGCCGCTCCGACAAGGCAATGGATGCTGGATCACCCGCCCGTCCGCCGGTGTAATTTTCCAAACCGATATGGATTCTACCGCCCAGAAAAGTACCCGTGGTTAACACCACCGTTTTACTTGAGAACACCAAACCCATCTGGGTTTTAACGCCACAAAGCCGGTCTCCCTCCAATTGCAAATCTGCAACGGTTTGCTGAAAAATAGCTAAATTGTGCTGGTTTTCTAACTGCCCACGAATATATTTTTTGTAAAGACTTCGATCAGCCTGTGCTCGAGTGGCACGAACAGCGGGTCCTTTACTGGCATTTAAAGTACGAAACTGAATACCGGCATGGTCAGTTGCTGTTGCCATCACACCTCCCAAAGCATCAATTTCTTTAACCAAATGGCCTTTACCAATCCCGCCTATCGCCGGATTACAACTCATTTGCCCTAAGGTATCAATGTTCTGTGTTAATAAAAGTGTTTGTGCACCGGTCCTTGCCGAGGCTAAAGCCGCCTCGGTACCGGCATGACCGCCGCCGACCACAATAACATCAAAATTTTTAGGGTATTTCACACTATCTCTACAAAAAATATAACACGACTATTAAAAATATACTCACAGCGCCCTTAAGCATCAGTCTGACTGAATACCCAAAGAATGCTTTAGCTTATCCAACCAGTTACTTTCTGGTACAACGCTTTGCTTAACGTCTGGGTCATCAGTGAGATTTTTCACCTCGCTGTCCTCACCCAAGACCAATTCAGACTCATCATTTATTTTATTCAGATTGTCGCCCAGCTCATCTAAGGCATCTATTAATTGTTCTGAAGGGCTTTCAGGGTGGACCATATTCATCTCCTAACAATCAAAGATAAAATTTTACGTGGCTTAATTATAGAACGTTAGTCAACAAGACGAAAACAAGAATTATTTATAAAGGCTACAACCGGTATAAATAATTAAAGTTAAGAGAGGTCGATTCAAAAACAGAATCATAAAACAAGAAACAGTCTGGCAACCGCTCCTACACTTAAAAAAATAGGTTACCCGTTAAAAACGGGTAACCTAAATTCTTTAACAACGTAAAAATACGGTTGTCTTACAGTATTGCAGCTTTAATTGCTTCAAACTCAGCAATTGATTTAATAATCTGCTCTGCACCTAATGCACGGTGTTCTGCTTCTGTTGCGTCTTTGTAAGAACCATTACCTTTTGCTGCTTTAGCGGCATATTTATAATGTTTCTTAGCAATACGGATACCGTCCCATGCTCTTGTCACCTGTCCAGCTAATGCACCTACAGAGACCAACTTAGACGCTTGACGTGCTTCAGTAACAATTGCAGCCAAATCTGCAGAAGTTCCATCTGCTGCACCGGCTTTAACCGAGTGAAGTAGTTCAATTACTCTAGATGAAGCTTCTTGACCAGATACTTCAACACCTTTAGCCGCAGCTGAAGATGAGTAAGTTGTCATAACTGCCATTGAAAAGGTCATTACTAGTGCTACTAAAAATCTTTTTACAAATGTCATTTAATATTCCTCAAAATTTTAAAAATTCGTTTTTATTACCCCTAAATCCCTCCGACAAGAAGCAATAAAGCTAATCACAATAACATATTTAGAGCTATTTAACTAAAAATTAACAGAAAAACTTCCTTCGCCTGCCATTTTTTAATACAATTCAAGGTTCTTTACTCACTCACCTTCAAGTTACTATTATGTTGATCATCTGGTCTTTTAATATTTTTATCTTCGCTGTCTGTTACCTTATCGTCGGATTAATCAAACCTAACTGGGCCTTATTCTTTATGAAGGAACCTACCCGCCTAGGACCGGTTCTTATTTCTTTAGCCTTAATCATGACCGCCGCCACGATGTACGGCGAAGGGCTTAGAGACGCACCGATTTCGCCTGAAAACGTCAAACGAGCCAAAGAACAACTAGCCGATCAACAAAAGAACACCCCCATACCCTCACAAGAGAAGACCAGCCCAGCCGTGATTAAAAAAAGTACGGCACCTGAAGTTAAAAAGTAAACCGTTATTGCACCGTGACTAACAAAGGCTGCAAATAAAACCATATTTTATCCGCAATCAACGGCTGAGCCTCCGCATTAGGATGAAGGCCGTCACCTTGCATTAATTTTTTATTCAGGGCAATGTCATTTAAGATAAAGGGCACATATGGAATTTTTAACGTTTTCGCCAAGGCCGGATAGGTCTGATAAAAGAGTTCTGTATAACGCGGGCCATAATTGGGCGGTATTCGCATACTTATTAACAAAACCTTAGCGCCTGATTGGTGCGCTCGATTGATAATCATACTTAAATTCTGTTTCATAATAACAGGCGACAACCCACGCAAACCATCATTTGCCCCTAATTCCAAAATCAAAACCTTAGGCTTAGTGGCCGCTAAGACTCCATCAATTCGAGCAACACCGCCCGCGGTGGTTTCACCGCTAATACTCTCATTGCTAACGTCATAGTTATAGCCTTCAGCTTTTAATTTTTTTTGTAAAAAAGTAACCCAACCCAGATCTAACCCGATACCATAGGCAGCACTTATACTGTCACCATAAATAACAATCGTTGCCGGTAACCCACAGACCATTAAAATAATCAGGATCTTTTTCATTATGTCTATCCAATCCGACGCCTTATCGGAAACTATTATTAGCGCTAAAAACCTCAGTAAAACCGTCTTAACTGCAAACGGCTCACTCACTATCTTATCCGATATTCATCTTAACATTAACCGTGGCGAAAGCCTGGCTATCATGGGAATGTCCGGATCCGGAAAAACCACTCTGATTAGCCTACTGGCCGGCCTTGATACGCCCTCTTCCGGCACTATCACGATTAGTGGTCAACCGCTCACGGCCATGACTGAAGATGACAAGGCACGCCTTCGAAACCAATTTATCGGTTTTGTTTTTCAAAATTTCCAACTCCTGAATAATTTGACTGCCCTTGAAAATGTCATGCTACCGCTGGAAATCATTGGCCACCCTCAGGCTAAAGATAAAGCCCTCAATTTTCTTGATCGGGTCGGGTTATCTCATCGCTACCACCACCGCCCCAGCCAATTATCCGGCGGCGAACAACAACGCGTTGCTTTAGCAAGAGCCTTTGTCACCCAACCCAGTATTCTTTTTGCTGATGAACCCACCGGTAACTTAGATCAAAAAACCGGTAAGACTATTATTGATTTACTTTTTGCTTTAAACGAAGAAAATAAAACCACACTGGTACTGGTTACCCATGACCAATCGCTGGCCACACTCTGTAGCCGAACGCTTATGCTTGAAAACGGAAAAACCGCATGAACCTTTTTTTATTAGCGTGTCGCCTGTTGCGTCGAGAAGGACGCTCCGGTGAACTTACCCTTTTAAGCTTTGCGCTAATCATTGCCGTAACCAGCACAACCACGATCAGCCTTTTTTCTGATCGTCTTGAAACCACCATGGTTTCACAAGCCGGTCAGTTTCTTGCTGGCGACCTTGTCGTAACCAGCCCAACAATACTCACTAGCGATTGGCTCAGTGTCGCCAAAACCTTAGCGTTAAAACAATCCATGACCGCTGAATTTTCCAGCGTGCTCATGGAAAACGATGGCTTCCTTTTAGCGAGCATTAAAGCCGTTAGCAACCACTACCCTTTACGTGGCTCACTCAAAATAACCGGCACCCCTTTTGATCAAAAAGAAACAATCACTCACGGCCCCCAACCCGGCCATGCCTGGATTGATAAACGCATTTTATCGGCACTCAATTTAACACTGGGCGAAGCCATACACGTCGGCAGCAAAAAACTCATACTCAGTAAAATCATCACTTACGAACCGGATAAACGCGGCAACCTTTACAGCCTATCCCCCCGGCTCATGATGCACATAGAGGATGTTCCTGAAACCGGTATTCTTAAACCCGGCAGTCACGTTCATTACTATTATCAATTTACCGGTCAAGACTCTGCACTACAATCCTTTAAACAATTTTCCACCCAGCGCCTAAATCCATCACAACGGATTATGGATATTCATGTCGACAGACCAGAAATTGGTACCGC
>DUCI01000089.1:12023-12981 GCA_012959905.1 Methylococcaceae bacterium
TTTACGCTGCTTGGGCTGTACCCAAGCTCAAATCGTAAAACTATTTATCACGCAACTGGTGCTCTTAGGTTTTTTAGCCAGCCTTGTAGGCTGTCTTTTAGGTTGGGTCAGCCATACCGGGCTCTTTGCTTTACTTAAAAACCTACTGCCTGAAACCATTGCCAGCGCCAATCCGCTTGCTGCCTTTTTTGGCCTGATCACCGGCATGGTTATCTTATTGGGGTTTGCACTACCCCCCTTACTTCAGCTAAAAAAAGTTTCCCCTTTGCGTATTTTGAGACGCGAACTGGATCCGATACCCACTCAATCCGGAATCGTTTACGGCATGGCGCTTTTGGTTATTTCAGGACTGATTTATACCTTCACCTTAGACATAAAATTCACCTTGTTATTAACACTGCTCGCCTCATTAGGCATTGCATTATTAATGGGACTTATCTACGCACTGCTAACCGTTATCAAAAAACTCGAATCACGGGTTAATTTAAATGTTCGTTTTGCATTACGGTCATTAGTTAAAAACAGGAAAAATACCGCCGCTCAAATACTGGCTTTTAGTCTCACCTTAATGGCGATGCTATTGAGTTTTTCCGTTCACCAAAATCTATTAAGCGACTGGCAAACACAACTACCCAAAACAACACCCAATCATTTTGTCTTAAACCTTTTTGAACACCAGCGTGATGACTTTCAAACGGATTTAACAACGCTTAATGTAAACAGTCAGCCTTTGTTCCCGATCGTACGCGGCCGTCTAATCAAAATTAACAACCAAGCGGTACAAAAAATAGTGAGCAAAGACTCCCAAGGTGAGCGCGCTATCCATCGTGACCTCAGCTTAACGTGGTCCAAACAATTGCCAGAGGGTAATTTCATAAGCTCTGGAAAATGGCACCAAAATACCCCGTCCTATAAAGTTTCTATTGAACAGAAACTAGCCGCTAGCCTAACGATTAGG
>DUCI01000089.1:12991-13806 GCA_012959905.1 Methylococcaceae bacterium
ACGCATTGACGTTTACCATTGGTCATGAAACCATCAACGCCACTGTTACCAGCATTCGTCAAGTTAACTGGGATTCCATGAAACCTAATTTTTATTTTATTTTTTCACCCGGCTCATTAACCCCTTTTCCCAAAACCTTTATTACCAGTTTTTATTTGGCCCCGGAAAACAAAAATATTCTAAATACGTTAGTTAAAAAATACCCCGCCATCACTATTCTTGAAGTTGACTTTATTCTGAACCAATTGAGTCTCATTTTAAAACAACTCACCCAAGCCATTAACTACCTTCTAGTCTTTGCCTTAATTGCAGGGCTAATTGTTTTAGCCGCCACAATCAATGCCACACTTGATGAGCGCCGCCACCAAAGTGCCTTACTGCGTACTCTGGGCGCAAGCCGGTCACTACTTCGAAATAACCACTTGTTGGAATTTATCGGTCTTGGCTTTTTTTCTAGCCTATTCGCTGTCCTGTTACACGACCTCACCTCTTTCGCCCTGTATCACTTTATTCTAAAAATAACTTACGTTCCCAGTCTGACACTCTGGGTTCTCGTACCCCTGATAGGGACTACACTCATTACCTTAACGGGACTTTGGAGTATTCGGAAAGTCGTTAATAAAAGCCCCTTATCGATTCTTCGAGAACACTAATTAAGCGATGTCTAATTGTTTCTTTAAACGGTTATACAAACCCTCAAAATGACCATTACTCATAATTAAAATATGACAACGGCCTTTAACAGCGACCATTAAAGCGGCTAATATTTCATCAATAGAATCCATAATATGCAGTTGTTCATCGGCTTGTTCAAG
>DUCI01000090.1 GCA_012959905.1 Methylococcaceae bacterium
TATCGGGATATGCGTGTATACGACGGTGCTGGTAATGGTTGTCTGCATTTTGATAATACTGAAACACATTTTCAAGAATTAGGTTTTATTGTTGAAAATAGAGTAATAGTAGCCGGCTTATGGGATCTGTTTGAGGGTTCTGATTGCGGTGAAGTAATCTGTGCGGATCCTGTGGTGGCGATAGCACCTCATCATATCGGTCGGCAATTGACGTTGCAGAGTGGGCGCTGTATTAAAGCAGCGTTAGTGATAGCTGCAGATGGTCAACATTCTTCGCTGCGGAGTCAAATGGGAATTGGTGTGCATGGCTGGCCTTATCACCAACAGGGGTTAGTTACGACAGTTTCAACGACAAAGGATCATCAGCGAACGGCGTGGCAGCGATTTTTAGAACAGGGTCCATTGGCTTTATTGCCGTTGCGCAATGGGCAAAGCTCAATCGTTTGGACGTTAGGGACAGCCCGCGCTAAGGAGTATAGAGATTGTTCCGAGGTGGATTTCATGGCGGCATTAACGGAAGCATCGGGGGGGCTTTTGGGGGAGATAACTAGTGTGGCTACGCGAGCCGCTTTCCCACTGAACTTTCAGCATGCGAATAGTTATACGGCTGAGGCTTTTGCGTTAGTGGGTGATGCTGCACATACCATGCACCCTTTAGCAGGGCAGGGAGCTAATGCAGGGTTATTAGATGCGGCAGCCATTATCGAATTACTTGTAGAGGCAAAAGAACGGCGTCGACCATTAGGCAGTGCACACGTATTAAGACGTTACGAGCGATGGCGAAAAGGTGATAACTTAGTCATGATGACAACGATGGATTTATTAAAGCGAATGTATGGTGTTCATGATCAACCTGTTGTGCAATTGCGCTCTTGGGGGATGAATATGATTAATCAATCTATATTGCTGAAGAAAATGTTTAATCAATACGCGATGGGGTTAAGGTCAGGATTGCCAAAGCTAGCGGTGAAGTAGCAGAGGCGATAAACTGTGGTAAAGTTTATTTAAAGGTCAATGAGCAATAATATGTTGAGTCATTATTTTAGAATGAACGTGATGATTTTATCGATCAAGGAATAGCATATGAATATTCATGAATATCAAGCAAAACAAATTCTCAGTGATTATGGTATTCCTGTTCCTGTTGGGAAGTTGGCTTCTACCGTAGAAGAAGCCAAACAATGTGCGCAAATGTTAGGGCGTAATGCTTGGGTGCTGAAGGCACAAATTCATGCCGGTGGTCGGGGGCAGGCTGGTGGTGTTCATGTGGTTGATAGTTTTAGCAAAATTGCTGAGGTCAGCCATCAGTTATTAGGTACGCGCTTAGTTACGAAGCAGACCGGCGCTAAGGGATTGCCGGTCAATTCAGTTTGGATTGAAGAAACAGTTGAGCTTAAACGTGAATTTTATCTGAGTTTGTTAGTGGAGCGTGTTTCAGAAAAGTTGGTTTTTATTGCTTCTGAGGCGGGAGGCATGGATATTGAAACTGTTGCCATAGAGAGCCCAGAGAAGATTTTGTCTATTGAGGTCAACCCCATTGTTGGTTTACAACCGTATCAATGTCGCCGGGTAGCTTATGCTTTGTCTTTGAAGGGGGGGCAGATTCGTATGATGGAGCGAATTATGCGTGGTATGTATCAGGCGTTTATAGACAAAGATGCCAGTCAGATTGAAATTAACCCCTTGGTTGAAGCAGAAAATGATGCTTTGTTAGCACTCGATGCAAAGATTACGTTTGATGATAATGCGTTGTCGGGACATTCTGATATTTTGGCACTAAGAGATCGAGAGCAAGAAGATATTAAGGAGAATAAAGCGCAAGGATTTGGGCTTAATTATATTACCTTGTCAGGCAATATAGGTTGTATGGTTAATGGTGCTGGATTGGCCATGGCAACTATGGACTTAGTTAAGTTAAAAGGTGGTGAGCCTGCTAATTTTCTTGATGTAGGTGGAGAAGCAACAGCGGCTCGAGTGACTGAGGCCTTTAAGATTATTCTATCGGATGAACAGGTTAAAGCGATATTGGTTAATATTTTTGGTGGTATTGTGCAGTGTGACATGATTGCAGAAGGGCTGATTATAGCTATTCAGGAAGTCAAGATGAGCATCCCAATTGTAGTTCGCTTAGAAGGGACTAATGCAGAGTTGGGACGGCAATTATTAAATAATTCTGGGTTATCGGTTATCGCCGCGGAGGATCTTGAAACAGCAGCCATAAAAGTTGTTGAGTATGCGGGGGGGTTATGAGTATTCTGGTAAACCAAAGTACGAAGGTGATTTGTCAGGGATTGACCGGCAAGCAAGGTCTTTTTCATTCGCAACAGGCATTAGCCTATGGTACAAAATTAGTTGCCGGTGTTACGCCAGGGCGTGGCGGAGAACAGCATTTAGGTCTAACGGTATTTGACAGTGTTCAAGAAGCGATTGATTTAACTGACGCCGATGCCACTATGATTTATGTTCCTGCACCTTTTGCGGCAGATGCTATTTTAGAAGCGGAAGAAGCCGGTATAAAAGTTATTGTTTGTATTACCGAAGGTATTCCTATTCTCCATATGCTGAAAGTCAAAGCGGTTCTTGAGAATTCAAATTCGGTATTGATTGGGCCTAATTGCCCGGGAATTATTACGCCTGGAGAATGTAAGATTGGTATTATGTCTGGCGATATTCATTTGCCGGGGCGGATTGGCATTGTGTCGCGTTCAGGGACATTGACCTATGAGGCCGTTAAGCAAACAACAGAACAAGGGTTGGGACAATCAACCTGCGTTGGGATAGGGGGTGATCCGATTCATGGGTTACGTTTTATTGATGTGATTAAAATGTTTGAAGAAGACCCTTTGACGGAAGGTATTGTTATGGTGGGCGAAATAGGCGGTAGTGAAGAAGAAGAGGCCGCTGACTATATTGTTGATCATGTGAGTAAACCGATAGTGGGTTATATCGCGGGTATTACCGCGCCACCGGGAAAGCGAATGGGTCATGCGGGCGCTATTATTACCGGTGGTAAGGGAACGGCGGAAGGCAAAATTGCGGCATTGACTGCAGCGGGTGTTGATGTTGTTCGCTCACCGACTGAAATTGGTGAGCGCATTAAAGCGCGGTTATCGTAACAATCGTTTTCTTGATTTGTAATTTACTTGTTCACTAAAAAACAATGACTCTGAATATAGCCTTGGCCCAAATGAATTTAATGGTCGGTGGCATTGCTGCTAATACCGATAAGATTATAGCGGTGGCAGAAAATGCACGTGATAATTTGAAAGCTGATCTCGTGGTCTTTCCTGAATTAACGATTACGGGCTACCCACCGGAAGATTTATTATTTCGCAAAGATTTTATTGCCCGTGCCAATGAAGCAATTAAGCGTATAGCGCAATCAGTGACAAAAATAGCGATTGTGATTGGTTTTCCAGAGCAAGAGGCCGACAAGCTTTATAACAGTGCTGCCTTTATTCATGAAGGTGAAGTCCACGCGATTTATCGTAAGAATGTTTTGCCCAATTACGGGGTCTTTGATGAGCAACGATATTTTAACAGTGGCAAACACCCTTGTCTCTTTGACTTCAAAGGACATGTCATCGGCTTGAGTATTTGTGAAGATATTTGGGGTTCAGGTATTGTTGAAAGAACTCAAAAATTGGGCGCCGAATTATTACTGAATTTAAATGCTTCGCCTTTTCATGGGGGTAAGGTTTTTGAGCGAGAGGAAATGGTTCGTAAGCGTATTCAAGGTGTGAAAATACCTGTTGTTTATGTTAATCAGGTGGGTGGTCAGGATGAGTTAGTTTTTGATGGGGCCTCTTTTGTCATGGATGGCTCCGGTGAAGTTATTTTTAGGGCGCCAGAATTTGTTGAAGATTTATCCGTGGTGCAGTTTGATCGGCGGAATCGGTTACAGCCAAAGTTAGCATCGATAGCGCCTTGTTACGAGCCGATTAAAAGTGAATATAAGGCTCTGGTTTTAGGTGTTCGAGATTACGTTAGAAAGAATGGTTTTCAGGGTGCTGTGTTAGGATTGTCGGGGGGAATTGATTCGGCATTAACACTGGCACTCGCTGTAGATGCTTTGGGTTCAGAGCATGTGGAGGCCGTACTTATGCCATCAGAATATACCCAGAGTATGAGTTTAGAAGATGCAGAAAAGCAGGCGCAGAATCAGGGTGTTGTTTTTAACATAATTCCTATTCATTCAGTGGTCACAGCCTTTAATTCGGTGTTATCAGTTGTATTTGAAAGCAGTACTGAGAGCGGTGTTACAGAAGAAAATATTCAGGCGCGTTGCCGTGGGGTTATTTTGATGGCAATTTCGAATAAGCAAGGTAAGCTGTTATTGACGACCGGTAATAAAAGTGAAATGAGTGTAGGCTATGCGACTTTATACGGTGATATGGCGGGCGGTTTCGCACCGTTGAAAGATGTTCCAAAATTATTGGTCTATCAATTAGCAGCGTATCGGAATCAGATATCTTCGGTGATTCCAGAGCGTGTTATAACGCGACCACCATCGGCTGAATTAGCACCGAATCAAATTGATGAAGATTCATTGCCTGCCTATTCTGATTTGGATCCTATTCTAAAAAGGTACGTTGAGCAGGACCAGAGTGCAGAAATGATAATAGCGGCAGGGTATACAGAAGCGGATGTATGTCGGGCTATTTCGTTGGTAGATCGAAATGAACATAAACGTCGTCAGGCTCCGCCAGGTATACGTATTACTAAGCGGGCTTATGGGCGTGAGCGGCGTTATCCAATTACCTCAGGGTATCGCGGGGTAGAAGTGTAGTTTTTTTAGGGTGGCAACTAGTTTTCCAGACCAATAAATTCCCAAATAGTTTGAATCATGCCGGTATCTTTGTATATGGGAGGAGGCCCATTAGGATAGTTCTTTTGATAAACGCGTTCGGCATCCTTCGCTAAGTCATTAACACCTAAGTGTTCATAGGCTTCTTGCATTATTTTAAGCGCATCGGGGATCGCCGTGGTTTTTTGATAGTTTTGGATGATAGCACTGGCGCGATTAGCGGCAGCGATGTAAGCTTTTCTTTTAAGATAGTACCGCGCTATGTTAATTTCATAGGAAGCCAATTTGTTACGTAGTGCAATGATGCGTTGCTTGGCATCTGGAGCATAGGCGCTATTAGGGAAGCGGCGTATTAATTCGGAAAAAACAGCATATGATTCACGGCTGTTTACGGGGTCACGTTGCGAGGCGTCAGTGGGTAAAAAACGCGCAATATAACCGGTTCCTTGATTATAGTTGACCAGTCCTTTTAAGTAATAAGCGTAATCAACACTGGCGTTGGTGGGATAAGTTTTGATGAAACGGTCAGCTGATGCGATAGCGGCTTCAAAGTCGCCATTTTTATATTGTGCATACGCTAGGTTGAGTTGTGTTTGTGCAGCATGATCGCCAAAAGGGAAGCGGGCTTGTAACTCTTCATAGCGGGTAATGGCTTTTTGGAAGCTTTTGTTTTCTAATGCTTTATCGGCATCGATTTGGAGTTGATCGGATTCGATAAGGCTGCTTATTTCATCCGGGCTTGATAAGTCGAGCGTTTTTAAATAATCACATCCGCTTGTGGGCAGTAAGAATACGGTAAGAAGAGTAACTCTGAGTATGCGGTAGAGTCCAATATTTATATTGTGCGCCATGGATTAATTATGTAGCCTGCTGTAGGTACATTTATTTTTTTAAATGAAAAATTGAGTATACCTTAAATTAACTTTTAACATGACCAACGTTGAATGAATTTTATGATCAAAATAGTACCTTTTGAAATGGCCGGTTTTCGATTAGACCGAGCGCTTGCAGAATTATTCCCAGAATATTCTAGGAGTCGATTACAGACATGGATAAAGTCAGGGCGTGTGTTGGTCAATGAGGAACAATTACGACCCAAGGTCTTGTTGAAAGGCGGTGAAGTTATCGTACTTAATGCGGAAGCTGAAGTTATTACGACCATGGAAGCAGAAGAGTTACCGTTAGAGATTGTTTTTGAAGATTCGGAGATGTTGATTATTAATAAGCCCGCAGGCTTAGTTGTTCATCCTGCAGCGGGCAATTGGTCGGGGACATTGCAGAATGGGTTGTTGTTTTATGCGCCGGTATTATCGACTATTCCGCGTTCGGGTATCGTTCATCGTATTGATAAAGATACCTCCGGTTTATTGATGATAGCAAAGACCCTCACGGCCCATGCGCATTTGGTGAACCAATTACAAAGTAGAACCGTTAAGCGAGAGTATTTAGCGATTACACAAGGCAGAATGACTTCGGGTGGAACAGTCGATGAGCCGCTGGGTCGTCACCCGGTTAATAGAAAGCGTCAAGCCATTGTGGCGTCGGGGAAAGTGGCAATAACGCATTTCAGGGTATTAGAACGTTATCGGCAACATACTTTAATTGCGGTAAAGCTAGAAACAGGACGAACGCACCAAATCAGAGTACACATGGCGCATATTCATTACCCGTTATTAGGCGATCCCGTTTATGGGGGGCGATTTAGGCTACCCAAAAATTGTGGCGCTGAATTGGCCATAGAGTTACAAGGTTTTAAACGGCAGGCATTACATGCGGCTAAGTTAGGGGTAATTCATCCAGGTACCGGTGAATATTGTGAATGGACCGCCGAATTGCCGGAAGATATGGATAAACTTACGAAGGCATTAGCGACTAATGATAAAATGTAGCGTCGAGGTTGAATGGCCAGTCCCTCAAAGGATACATGCCGTTTCAACAGTTCGCTATGGCGGGGTTAGCACGGGTCCTTACGATAGTTTTAATTTGGCTCTGCATGTGGGTGACCGGGTACAGTCTGTACGTGAAAATCGTGAAATTTTGCGGCAGCAATGGATGTTGCCAACCGAGCCTGTCTGGTTAAATCAGGTGCACAGCAATCAGGCTGTTTGTGCGGATGGTGTTACGGCAATACCGGAAGCAGATGCTAGCTTTACGGATAAACCCGGCGTTGTTTGTGCCGTCTTATCTGCGGATTGTTTACCCGTTCTATTAGCGGATAAAAAAGGTCAGTGGATTGCTGCTGTGCATTGTGGGTGGCGTGGATTATTAACGGGTATCTTAGAAAATACGTTGAAGGCAATGCCAGATGTTAATTTTATAGCATGGTTGGGTCCGGCTATAGGGGGCACAGTTTTTGAAGTGGGCTCTGAGGTGAGAGATGCTTTTATGAGCAAGAACCCTAGGATGGTAGATGCTTTTAGCCCTGTGGATGGGGGGCGCTTTTTAGCAGACATCAATAAGTTAGCCCGGTTGATTTTAAAGGATGCGGGTATAGAGGGTATTTACGGGGGCGAATATTGCACGTATACGGATACGCGTCGGTTTTTTTCTTATCGAAGAGATAATGTGACTGGACGAATGGTTTCACTGATTTGGAGAGAGTTTTAATAACGCATGAATTTATTAGTTTTAATTATAATTTTTACGGCGATAGGGGGCGTTCTAAGTGTTTTAGCCGCATCAATATTTTTGTGGTTGCCTGAAAAAAAACGTAACGCTATTTTGCCACATGGAATAAGTTTTTCGATTGGTGCTTTGTTGGCGGTTTCCTTTTGGGGGTTAATTCCTCATGCTTTTGAATCAGTTGATCAGGTTCATTTTCAACAGTTATCGGCCACTATTTTGGTAGGCTTGTTGAGCTTCTTTGTTTTAGAGAAATTATTAATTTGGCGTCATTGTCATTCTGGAAGTTGCGAGGCACATATTCATGATGGCACTGATCACAATCATGAGGCGGCAGGGACGTTAATCATTGTCGGCGATAGTATTCATAATTTTGTTGATGGGATATTGATTGCAGCGGCTTTTTTAACAGATGTTAATTTAGGTATTGTAACGAGTTTGGCGGTTGCGGCACATGAAATTCCACAAGAGGTGGGTGATTTTGCTATTTTGCTCAAAAGTGGCTATTCACGTCGAAAAGCGCTGTTTTATAATGTGCTTGCTAGCCTAACAACCGTTTTAGGCGGGGTGATTGCTTATTTTGGGTTAGCTGATTTGCACGGGTATTTGCCTTATTTTCTAGTTTTGGCGGCTTCAAGTTTTATTTATATCGCTGTTGCGGATTTAATTCCTACCTTGCATAAGAAAACGGATATGGTGTCCAGTTTAAAGCAGATTACGTTGATTGTTGTAGGGGTACTGGTTATTAGTTCATTACACACCGTTGCTCATGATTTTGAAGAGCATGTTTCGGTTAAAAATGTGCAGACCGTATCGGTGCTGAATTCAGACATGCACTTAGGTAATGACATCGGGTTCTTTTAATCCGGTTTTCTTTTTAACCTCACAAAATTGTTCAGCAAGAGCGATTAGCGGGGCTAACGAAATTTGTGGGTCGGTATCAAATTGCGTCGTGTCTTGGGTGAATCGTTCAATGTAAATACGTAAAGTGGCGCCAACAGTATCAGTGCCAGAGAGTCGGTACACAATTCGTGAGCCATCGGTAAAGCGAATTCGAATACCTTGGTTTTTACTGTGGCTACCATCAACGGGATCTTGGTAATTAAATTCATCTGCATGACTGACGACATAACCGTTAAAATTTTTGCCTGATAAGGTGGCTAATTTGTCGCGGAGTTGATTAAACAGAGTGGTTGCAAGTGTTAGATCCAAGGCTTCGTAGTCGTGGCGAGAGTATATATCGCGGCCAAACTTAAGCCAGTGCTCATGGACTATTTCTTTGACAGATTTATTTTTTTGGGCGATTAAGTTAAGCCAGAATAATATCGCCCAAAGACCGTCTTTTTCACGGACATGATTTGAACTTGAGCCAAAGCTTTCTTCACCGCACAGTGTTATTTTTTTCGCGTCTAACAAATTACCAAAAAATTTCCACCCGGTGGGTGTCTCAAAACAAGGGATGTTCAGATATTGCGCGACACGGTCAATGGCTTGACTCGTCGGCATAGAGCGGGCAACACCACAGAGTCCTTGATGATAACCCGGGATCAGTTGTGCATTGGCGGCCATAATGGCAAGTGAGTCACTGGGGGTCACATAGGTGTTATTACCTAAGATAAGATTCCGGTCACCATCGCCGTCAGATGCTGCGCCGAAATCAGGGGCACTCGGGCTAAACATAAGGGCGGCTAAGGTCTGTGCTTGCGTTAAATTAGGGTCAGGGTGGCCTCCGCCAAAGTCTTCTAAAGGGGTGGCGTTAATAACCGATCCCGGAGGTGCGCTTAACATGGTTTCGAAGATATGTTTGGCATAAGGTCCAGTAACAGCATGCATCGCATCAAAACATAGACTGAGAGATTTATTCGTAATGACTTTGCGTAAAAGATCGAAATCAAAAATCTCGGTCATGAGTTGGGCATAGTCGGTGACAGAATCAATGACTGAAACAGTGAGGGTGTCGATTTCAAGCCGGTGAATTGTATTGATATCAATGTCGTCGAAAGTAGCACGATAGTAACGATTTATTTCGAGCGTTCTGGCGAAGATAGCATCGGTTAATTGTTCTGGGGCTGCACTGCCGCTAGCAATATTGAATTTAATACCAAAATCTTTGTCTGGACCGCCAGGGTTATGGCTTGCCGATAAAATAAAGCCACCAAAGGCCTGATATTTTCTAATTAAATGCGAAACGGCTGGGGTGGAGAGTAAGCCTTGGTGCCCGATGAGTAACTGACGACAACCGTTAGCCGCTGCAATTTTGATGATGATTTGGATCGCATGGCGATTGTAAAATCGACCATCGCCACCAATGACAAGAGCTTGCCCTTTATAATCGGTCATGCAGTCAAAAGTGGCTTGAATATAATTTTCTAAATAGTTGGGTTGTTGAAAGCACTTAACTTTTTTTCGTAGTCCTGAGGTTCCAGGTTTTTGATCGTTATAGGGTCGTGAGCTGACTGTAGTTATTTGCATTTTAAAACAAGTAAGGAGTGTTGAAGGAAGTGTAAAGGCCCATTCTTACATAGTAAAGCGAAACCTGTGGTTAGGTTTGTATTTGTTGTTGTGGGATGCCTCACAATTAGGCTAGGAGGTGTTAAGTTGTCGTATAATAGTCTGTAGAGGAGGTCTGACATTTGCGGAATAATAGTGATTTGATTCGTGGTTTTCCAGCACTAGTCAATATGGATTCTAAAGTTCTTGTATTAGGGTCAGCGCCCAGTCAGGATTCACTTAAAAAACATCAGTATTATGGCCATGACCGTAATACATTTTGGTTAATTATAGGGTCTTTATTTGGCGCTCAAGAATTAACGACGTATGAGCAGAAGGTCGCTTTGTTATTAACCCAAGGAATTGCTGTTTGGGATGTTTTACAAAGTTGCCAACGCGAAGGGAGTTTAGATGCGAAGATCAATCCGCAAACCATAACGGTTAATGATTTTAATATTTTTTTTAAAACATACCCCTTAGTAAGAACGGTGTTTTTTAATGGCCAGGTCGCTGAGAAAATTTTTCAACGTCGAGTATTGCCTGAGCTAGCGTATGCATTAGATTATTATCGATTACCGTCGACGAGTCCTGCCTATGCAGCAATGACGCTGAATGAAAAGAAAAAGCAGTGGCAACAAATATTAGGCATGCTTTAATAGCGATTTGTCGTCAATGGTATGGCGTTAAGGTAATTTAGGAGGTCGATTGGAAACATTATCAATGTGGGAGAATATGGTTCTAGGGGTAATTGTTTTAGGCGTGTTATTTTTATTCACCCCTAATATAAAGTCCTCTATGAGAAGAAATCGTGATGTTCCCTCAGACTGGATGGCGGCCATTTTACCGATTGGATTAGTGGTTTTATTTGTTGTTTTCTTATTGGTTGTAGGATGATATGAAAGAGTTAGAGTCAATAGAGCTTGATAAGCCAAGTCGTTCGCAATTAAAGCGGGAAGATCAACTTTTACAAGTGATGGCAAAAGAATTAGTGGAGTTATCACCAGCCAGTTTAGCGGCTTTGAAGTTATCTGAGCAGTTAATGGATGCGATAACTTCGGGTGCGGCGATGCCTTCGAATAAAGGCGCTCGAAAAAGACAGCTTAAATATATTGCAGGGATATTGCGTGCAATGGAAATGGATGTTATTCAAGAGCGTTTGGATGTATTTAAAAATAAAAGCGCTCATGCTGCGCGTGAGTTGCATAAGGTAGAGCATTGGCGAACCCGGTTACTGTCAGAAGATAAAGCGGCTTTAACGGAATTATTAGATGCACATCCAGAAGCGGATATACAATATTTACGTCAGTTGGTGCGTGCTGCAAAAAAAGAAATGAAGCTGGGTAAGCCTGCAAAGTCAGCACGGTTATTGTTTAGGCTGTTAAAAGGGTTATTTGATGAAACCGATCAATTAAGTTGAAATAAATCCAGTTGTTGAGGCTGGCAGACGATGCTTTTGGGTTCTAAGGATGAAAAGGTGATGCCCAGTAACCGAACTTTTCGTTGGCCAATGGCGGTTTTCTTGATCAATGCAGTCAGAATTTCTTGCTCCAGTCCTTGATTGGTTAGGTACTTATGACTGGTTCGGCTACGAGTAATTTGCTCAAAGTTCTCATATTTTACTTTAAGGGTAACGGTCAAGGCGTTAAACTCTTTTTTTTGTAATTTTGCAAAAGCAGTTGAAAATAAACCATGAATAGATTGTTCAATAACAACAGGGTCGCTGAGATCGTTAGAAAATGTTGTTTCAATACCGACTGATTTTATGGCTCGGTGTGGACGAACGGGACGGTTATCTTGATTGTGCGCGATGTGGAAGTAATGTAACCCAGTTTTGCCAAAATGGTGTTGTAATTGTTCTTTGCTTAATGCTTTGAGGTCTTTCCCCGTATAAATACCTAGAGCATGCATTTTTTGCTCAGTAGCTTGGCCGATACCATGGAATTTACCGATGGGTAATTGTTCAATAAATCGGGGTCCTTGTTTGGGTGTAATCGTAAAAAGCCCATTAGGTTTGTTGATATCAGAAGCTATTTTGGCGAGGAATTTATTATAAGAAATGCCTGCGGATGCTGTGAGTTGTGTTTTTTGCTTTATTTTTTGAATAATGTCTTGAGCAGTGCGTGTTGCAGAATGATTAAAATGATGAGTCGTGGTCACGTCAAGATAGGCCTCATCTAATGAGACCGGTTCAACGAGCTCAGTATATTCTTTAAATATGCCGCGAATTTGTTCCGAGACGTCTCGGTAAGCGTCGAATCTGGGTTTTACAAAGATAGCATGGGGACATAAACGTAAAGCTGTAGATGATGGCATAACAGAATGAATGCCAAAAGCACGGGCTTCATAACTGCATGTGGCAACCACACCTCGGCTATTAGGCAAACCACCGACGATGAGCGGTTGGTCTCGGTATTGTGGGAAGTCACGTTGTTCGACGGCAGCAAAAAAAGCATCCATGTCGATATGAATGATCTTTCTTAGATTTATTTGCGCATCCATTGGTTCAAGGCGAAAAAGGGGCGATCAAAGACTTTTCAGCCTTAGCGGCTGGTATTAGATTTGTTTTCTAAGATCTCCGTCAAAGACCACTCTGAAAAAGGAAAGGGTAGTCGTTCGCTGTTGAAGGTTAAAAATAATACGATATCGTAGAGGTAGATTGATAATTTTTTACCAAAACCAAGAATGTTAGTATTCGGGCTGCCTGTCAATAGCATGGATGCGATTTGAAGAAGGATGATGAGTTGCAATACTATTTGAACCAAGCCGACAATGACAGCAAAGATAGCCATAAAGAAAATACGTTTCCAGGTGCTTATTTTTTGGAGGTTCTGATTAAAATCCTCTTTCATGTGTACGTTCCCTTAAAAGTAATGAGTAGCGAAAAGCGAAAACGGTGATTTTATCCGCGCATCATAATGTCGCGTAAATCTAAGGTTGCGGCATTAGCTCGAGTAATATAAGTCGCCATGGTGAGTGAGTAATTGGATAAAATTCCAAAACCATCACCATTCAGAATCATAGGGCTCCAGATGGGGGTGATCGCTTTTTCTAATTCGTGAATCACACGCTTCATCGTTTCAGTCGCATTTTTATTGGCTAGAACGTTACCGAAATCGTGTTCGACGGCTTTAAGGAGATGGACCAGCGCCCAGGTTGCTCCGCGCGCCTCCCAGAAAACATCATCAATCTTTATCCATGGGGTTTGTTTCATAGCCTCATAACGTTGGTTGACGCCATCCGATTGGAGTCGGCCGGTGCTGGCAATTAAACGGGCAGAGAGACCGCCTAAACGCTTTTCAACAACTTCAAAATATTGCCTTAGATTGTCCGCGCGCGAATAAAATTGAGCTCGATTGTTGAGAAGACGGCCCATATAACCTTTGAGGGCTTTCGCTCCTTTGCTATATTCCCCTTCTGTTGAAGGGAGTGCCCAAGAATTGTGTTGATAGTAAAATGACGGTTCTGCTCTTGCTAAATCAGGATCTTCATTGGATTGTGATTGTGAGCGGGCGAATTGATTTCTAAGTGCTGTTGCGCCATCACGAATCATTACTAGGGCGCCAAATTCCCAGCTGGGCATATTGTCAAGAAATACACTGGGAGGAGCAATGTCGTTGCTTAAGTAACCCCCATTTTTTTCTAAAATGGTATCGGCAAGAACGGAAAGCGTATTGCTATAGACATAGCCGGTAGGGAGTGCCCGTGTAGTCGTTTTTTTGGCTGTTATAAGGGCTCGTTTTTGAACATTGAATTGGTTCGGTTCCAGTGAAATATATTGTGCATATATAGTGGTTAAAATCATGGCTACTAGAAGAAAGAAGCCAGTTGCCCAGAGAGCCCCACGGTATCTAATATTATCAATAAGTGTACGGAACGTCATAGTGTATGCTTTACCTGTGTTGTCAGACCGTTGAAGAAATCATTATGATCGTTATGTTATCAGAAAAGACAAGGTAAGTTATTGAAACTGATATTTTTTAAGGAAAAAAAGGGGGCGTGTTATAACCTCGAAAAGGCTATTTTTTAGCACGCGGGTGAGTATTGTCATAAACAGCTATTAAATGTTGAAAATCAAGGTGCGTATATATTTGAGTGGTGCTGATTTTGCTATGGCCCAGTAATTCCTGAACTGCGCGTAGATTTTGACTGGATTCTAAAAAATGGCTGGCAAAGGAGTGGCGTAGCATGTGGGGGTGGATATGGACGGGGCTATTGCTTTTTTTACACCACTGGCTAAGTCGACTTTGTACGCTACGGTTGCTCAGGCGTTTGCCGTGTTGGCTAAGAAAGAGTGCCGGATTGTTATCATTATTGAGAGTTAGTCGTATGGGCCGCCACTTTTCTAGCGCGGATAGTGCTTTCCCCCCAATAGGGACTAAGCGACTTTTATGCCCTTTTCCTTGCTGAATAGTGACCATTTGTTCGGAAAAATCGATATCTACAAGATTTAATTCGGTGAGTTCTGAGAGTCGAAGACCACAGGAATAGAATACTTCAAAGATAGCAAGGTCACGGGTTTCTAGTCTTGATTGCGGTTGTGTTTCAAGTAAGCCATGAATTTGATCAACATCAAGTGTTTTAGGCAGAGAGTTGTTGGTTTTTGGTGCGCGCAGATAGCGAGCTGGATTATCCTGTAAGTGATCGTTTTTAATGAGGTAATTAAAGAAGCTTCGGATGGCAGATAATTCTCTTTGTAAACTTTTACCGCTTAGTCCTAGGCGGTGGCGGCCAGCAATATGATTTCTGATATCAGGGTATTGTAGTGTAGACCAGTGGGTAAATGATTTTTGCTCGCAAAATAGCGTGAGTTGTTTAAGGTCTCGGCGGTAGTGCGTTACGGTGTTTTTAGAAGCTCGTTTTTCATAGTGGAGATAGTTAAAAAAGTCAGTGAGTAAAATAAGGGCTTCAGGACTCATGAGTTTAACCGCATTTTTTCGTGGTGGTGGCTATTTCAGGTGCTGGGAACATCATACGCTCGATTCAGGCAGGCAATGAGTTGCGTGGCGATAATTTCACTGATTTGAGTGAGGAAAAGGTGGCCCATATCCGCTTTATAGCGTTCTTTTTCACGGCTTCCTATGGCAATAATGCCTTCTAACCCGGTAAAGTTCATCGGTATTAGGGCGCAGGACCTAATTTGTAAGGCATTCTCTGCAAACAGTATTCGTGCTTGATTAATGGGTGGTTTGCCACATTGGGGTTGATTCAAGGCCAGAACCTCTTTGAAGGCGAGTGCTTCTTTGCTGTCTTTATTAATGAATATTTCGGCTGTTTTTGGATGGCTGTGTTTTTTTTCATCAAAAACTTTAACGGTAAAAAAGTCGCTTAAAAAACAATTGTTAAAGACTTCGTTTAAGTTTTTTACCAGCGTGTCAAGCGTGTGAGAGTCAAGGGTTGCCAGAGTAAGCTCATGCATGCGTTGTGCTGTGAGATCATTTTCTTTGGCGATATCAATTAATTCTATAAATTGTCCTTCGACTTGTTGGTGTTTAGTTCTGAAAATTTCAAGTTGTTTAGCGACTAAGGACACAGCCGGGCCACTGAGGTGAGGAACGGAAAGGGTTTCTAATAACTCGAGATTATTATGAAAAAAGCTAGGGTTTTTTTTGAGGTAGGTTTTGACGTCAGTCTCGGTTATTTTGAGTGTCATTATTTCGTTTCCGTATTACAGGGTAATAGTTCCGTTAAAAACAGGGGTAGCCGAACCCGTCATAAAAACAGGTGTGTTACGTCCTTGCCACTGAATAGTTAGCTCTCCACCCGGTAAGTCCACGCGTACATCTTTTTCTAACATATCTCTTTCAATACCGCAAATCACAGCAGCGCATGCTCCACTGCCACAGGCTAATGTTTCACCGGAGCCACGTTCATAGACACGGAGTTTAATGTGGTTGAGGGTGATGATTTGCATAAATCCAATATTGGCACGCTCAGGAAAAATAGGGTGGTTTTCAAGTGCTTTTCCAAGCGTATCGACCGGGGCGGTCTCGATATCGTTAACGATGATAACAGCGTGAGGATTACCCACAGATACGGCAGAAAAAGACCATACCGTCGTGTCAATGGTGACGTTATACAGGGGTGATGCCGGTGATGAGGTGATGAGCGGTATTTGCTCTGGGTTGTGTTTAGGTTGGCCCATGTTCACAGTAATTAAGTCATTCTGGGTGAAACTGAGTAATAATTGACCCGCACCGGTGTCGACAAGGATATTGTTTTTGGGGGATAATTTTTGGTCGCGAACAAACCGAGCAAAACAACGTGCACCGTTACCACATTGAGAAACCTCACTGCCATCAGCGTTAAAAATACGGTATTTAAAGTCGGCCGATGAGTCAGGAGAACTGGCTTCAACCAGAAGTAATTGATCACAGCCAATACCAAAATTTCGGTTGGCGATAAAACGTATTTGTGCAGGGCTAAGGTTTATCGTTTGATTGATCGCATCAATAACCACAAAGTCATTCCCGAGGCCGTGCATTTTTGTGAAAGCTATTGGAGTCATAATCCCAAAAGATTCAGGTATAGCGTGTGTTGGCGATTTATTTTGTTCCTTAAATTCATGGCAGTAAGCTTTCCCCTTGCCATAAACTGGCTATGGATTCTCGTTCTCGAATAAGGTGGGCTTGATTTCCGTCAACTAGAATTTCAGGAGGGCGAGGTCTTGAGTTGTAGTTTGAACTCATTGAAAAACCATAAGCACCCGATGATCGAACGGCTAATAAGTCATTAGGGGCGAGTGCTAGAGAGCGCTCTTTGCCCAGGAAGTCACCAGTCTCACAAACAGGGCCAACAATATCCCATTGTTTCGTGGGTGCCGTTGAGCGTGCGTTGACAGGAATAATAGCTTGCCAAGCATTGTAGAGAGCCGGGCGTAATAAATCGTTCATGGCGGCATCAACAATAGCGAAGTTTTTGGCCTCAGTGGGTTTTAGGTACTCAACCCGTGTGACTAAGATGCCCGCATTACCGGCAATGGCTCGCCCAGGCTCAAGGAGTATTTTGATGTTTCTACCCGCTAATTTATTCAACAGAGCATCAATATAGTCTTTGGGATCCGGCGGGGTTTCATGTTGATAGCAAATACCTAATCCACCACCTAAGTCAAGGTGCTCAACGGTTATGTTTTCGTCACTGAGTCGGTCTACGAGTAATAAAACCTTGTCTAGCGCATCAAGGAAAGGGCCCGTTTCTGTGAGTTGTGAACCGATATGACAATCAATACCCAGAATCTTGATGTTTGCCAATGAAGCGGCGTGTTGATAGTGCGTAAATGCCTCATTGATATCAATACCAAATTTATTTTCTTTTAACCCGGTAGAGATGTAAGGGTGGGTCTTGGCATCCACATTAGGGTTTACTCGAATAGAGATGTTAGCAATACATCCTCGTTCTTTGGCAAGCGTGTTGATGCGATCGATTTCTTCACTGACTTCGATGTTGAAGCAGTGTATACCTGCATTAAGTGCCGCTCTGATTTCATCTTCACGTTTTCCCACGCCTGAAAAAACTATTTTTTTAGGGTCTCCACCAGCAGCGATGACGCGCTCCATTTCTCCGAGGGAAACAATATCAAAGCCAGAACCTAAACGAGCCAGTAAGTTTAAAATAGCAATATTTGAGGAAGCCTTCATGGCATAGCAAATCAAGTGGGGGTGGTTGCCAAAGGAGTGGTCAAAGGCCTTCCAGTGTCGTTCCAGTGTGGCGCGGGAATAGATGTAACACGGTGAACCATAGTGTTCGATAATTTCGCTAATTGAACACTGTTCAGCAAAGAGTTGATCGTCCTGATAATTGAAATAATCCATAGTTAGTGTGTGTCAGCGGGTGGGTTGTTATCAGGGATATATAGCGGTCCCATTTGTCCACAGGCCGAGAGTAAAAGTGCTGCACAAAATAAGCAAATAATTTTTTGGGTAAACATAAGTCTAATTTTTATAAATAAATTCAGGTAGCCAAGTGGCTAACGAGGGCCAATAGGCTAATAACGCTAACATACATAATTGAATCAGAATAAAGGGCATTACGCCACGATAAATTTGCATTGTGGTGATTTCAGCTGGCGCTACACCGCGGAGGTAAAAAAGCGCAAAACCAAAGGGCGGGGTTAGGAATGAGGTTTGTAGGTTAATAGCAATCATGATTCCCAACCAAATAGGGTCAATTCCCATACTTAAGAGGATAGGGCCAATGATGGGTACAATCACAAAAGTAATTTCGATAAAATCCAGTACAAAACCAAGTGCGAACATGACGAGCATGACTAAAAACATAGCGCTTAGTTTGCCCCCGGGTAAGTCAGATAATAATTCAATGATTATTTCATCACCATTAAAGCCTCGAAAGACCAGTGAAAATAAAGCTGCCCCGATGAGAATCATAAAGACCATGCTGGTGATCTTTGTGGTGCTTTGCATGACAGAACGTAGCGTTGGGAGCGATAATTTTTTACGTAAGAAAGATAATAAAAGCGCACCGCTTGCCCCGACAGAGGCCGCTTCGGTGGGTGTTGCAATACCGCAAATAATGGAGCCTAAAACGGCAAACATGAGAAGCAGAGGTGGCAGGAGTCCAGCAAATAATTGCTGGTAATTGGTTTCACGGGGGGTGTTCTTATCTATGCGGGTAGGCATGGATTCAGGTTTGAAGTGGGCGGTTAGGATGATGTAGAGTAGATAAAAAAAGACCAGTCCTAATCCCGGTATTAGAGCACCCGCAAACAAGTCACCGACTGAGACGGTTTCCGGCGCAAAGATCCCCATATCAAGTTGGGCCTGTTGGTAAGCAGTTGAGATGACGTCACCCAGTAACACCAATACAATTGAAGGCGGAATGATTTGGCCCAAGGTTCCTGAGGCACAAATAATTCCGCAAGAAATAGCCGGGTCATATTGGTTGCGCAACATGGTGGGCAGTGACAAGAGACCCATAGTGACAACTGTAGCGCCAACAATACCGGTGCTTGCAGCCATTAGCATTCCAACGAGAGTCACCGAAATACCGAGTCCACCGCGTGTGGAACCGAATAAATCGGCCATGCTTTCCAGCAGATCTTCAGCCAATTGAGCGCGCTCTAGCATGACGCCCATAAAGACAAAGAGGGGGACGGCAATTAATGTTTCATTATTGAGTATGCCGAATAAACGATTGGGTAGGGCGTGCAAAAAGGCCGTGTCAAAGAGGTCAAGTTGAATGCCTACAGTGGCAAAGCAGAGCGCTGTTCCACTTAAAGCAAAAGCAACAGGAAAGCCTGAAAGTAGAACGATAAAGACGGTAAGAAACATCCAAAAAGCTAAGTATTCTTCCATGGGTTATGATGCTGTGTTTAAGGAAATGCCAAGGGCAGAAAAAAGACTTTTAATGGCTAGTGATATAGCTTGTAGGAGCAGTAATCCAGCCATAACAATGATAGTGCTTTTAAGGAGATAAACGGCGGGTAATCCTCCTGAGTTTCGAGATGACTCTTGAATGGCCCAGGAATCAGCGACATAGTCCCAGCTGCTAACGATAATAAAAAGGCACACCGGGATTAATAAAAAAAGGGTGCCTAGAAAATCAACCCAGCCTTGTGTTTTTTCGTTAAAGCGGTGATAAAAAATATCTACTCGAACGTGGGCATTATGTTTGAGTGTGTAGGCCGTCCCCAGCATAAAAATTAGGGCGTGCATGTAAGAGATAGATTCTTGTGCGGCAATAGAGCCGATATTAAAGCAGTACCGAAGTATAACAACGGTAACCGATACTATAACAAGGATGAGAGTAAGCCATGAAGTCCCTCGACCAATCTGTTCATTTAATGTGTCAATGAGTTTTATGGTGCATCGACCGAAAGTGACTAACGAGCTCATGATAATTTGAAGAGTAAAAAACGATTAATTTTAACTGAAAACAAGGCGTTAAAGTATTTTAAACAGAACACTTTTTAAAAAACAGTAACGGCATTGGATTTGAAGTTCAGCCAAACCTGATCACCAATGTTGAGTTTTAAATCATCTGAGGCTTGATGCGTTATCATGGCATGAAATATTTCGCCGGCCTTAACGGTAACGCGAACATTATTTAAGTCCTCGATAATCGCAGTAATTTTTCCTTGAAAATGATTTCTCATGCTGGAGGAAAGCGCAGATTTGGAGAGGACAATTTGTGAGGGGTCTATTGAAATGTATGTGCCTGTTGTTGTTTGGTCTGGCGGGATTAACGTGAGTTGTGTTGTTTTAAAATAGTTATTTGAGAGTTGGCCTGCAAATAAGTTAATCATCGCGTTTGGAATCGGTTTTCCAGCTGCTAGGGTAATAACTTCATCGCTAAGGGCGCAGCCCTGGAGGTGATTGTGGGTGCTGAAAATTAGGGTTTTTTGGTAGTCTCTTACAAAACCTTCAAGATTGTTTTTACTGGTTTGGTCTAAATAGCTAAAAGGTTCGTCTAAGATCAGAACGTCGGGCGTCAAGGCCAGTGCACGAGCCAGTGCAGATTTTTGTTTTTCGCCATCGGATAATTCATCCACGGTGCGATTAGCAAGATTTGTAATGCCCAGATAATCTAAGCTAGTTGCGATACGTTCAGCGTGTAGTGATGTTGGAATACAGCGGATTTTTAATGCTGTTGAGATGTTTTGTTTGACCGTACCCTGCAGTAAGTAGGGGCGTTGCGTTAAAAAAGCAATTTGTTTTCGATAAGCGATTGCTTTCTTAGGAAATGTAGGGAAGCCTAAAAAGTCAAGTTGCCCTTGGCTTGGAGGTATTACAAAAGCAAGAATATTGAGCAGGGTGCTTTTACCCGAACCATTAGCACCAAACAGTGCGGTAATTTGGTTCGATTTTATTGACAGGGATTTAATATGTAGGGCTTCTTTTAGATCATAGTTAAATTTAAGGTTGGTCAAATGGTAGGCATGATTCATAATCTCATATTGTACATGAGCGCATAAAGGGACGCTGAATGATGTTTATTTAAAGTAATTCTGAGCGTTTATATTTGAAGATGGGTCTGCGTTTTGGGCGGCTTAAATTAACCTGAAATGTAGATGCTTTATATTAGGATACCGAGATGATTAAAAGATGTTTTTTTGTTTTTATCTGTAATGCTTTTTTCTCAGTATGCGCGGCAGATGTAGCCATTTTGCGCGTGGCAACAACGACGAGTACTGAAAATTCAGGACTGCTTTCAGTGTTGCATCCGGTTTTTGAAAAAAGCAATGGGGTTCGTTTAAACGTGATTGCTGTGGGTACAGGAAAGGCATTACAGTTGGGAGAAAATGGCGATGTCGATGTGGTTTTAGTGCATGCGCCTGCAGCCGAAGTCGCTTTTATGAATGCGGGTTTTGGCATTCATCGTGAAGCGGTTATGCATAATGATTTTGTCATCGTGGGTCCGGCCAGTGATCCTTTGGAATTGCGCCAATTAAGTACCCCGGATGAGGTGATGAAAAAAATCGCTAGCGGACAAAGTGTATTTATTTCCAGAGGGGATGATTCGGGGACACATAAAAAGGAAAATAATCTTTGGCAGCAGGTTGGTATTAACCCCAGGGGGCGGTGGTATTTGTCCGTTGGTCAGGGAATGGGGAGTGTCTTACGTATGGCTAATGAAAGTAGAGCTTATACGTTAACGGATCGGGGGACATACCTTGCCTACCAAGGCAAAGTGGCACTGGAGATTGTTTTCCAAGGAGATCCAAAGCTTAATAACCCTTACCATGTCATGGCGATAAACCCTAAGCGGCACCCGCATGTCAAGTTTGATTTGGCGCGGCAGTACATTGCTTTTTTGATTAGTGAGGAGAGCCAAAGAATCATTAATAATTTTAAGCGCAAAGGACAGGTGCTTTTTTACGGTGATAGCAGCAAAGGGCAGCCTTAACGATTTTATTATGTGGAGCCATGAATAAAAAATTATTAGCCCATAAAATCGCAGAGTTTAGTGGCAGAACCTTTGAAATTGAGAAAATCATCCCTGTTAGTGGTGGATGTATTAATGCGTCTTATCAGCTTGTAGGGGGCGAACAACGGTATTTTATTAAATTAAACGACGCCGATTTACGGTCGATGTTTGAGGCTGAATATGCCGGTCTAGAAGCACTTTATTCAACCCAAACGGTTTCAGTGCCGCAACCACTGTTGAGTGGCGTTGTCGATGATAGAAGTTTTTTGTTGTTGACCTTTGTAGAATTTGGCTCAAGCACACCTCAGTCTGCGCAGTATTTAGGTGAACAATTAGCAGAGCTTCATAGTTTACAGCAGCCTTTTTTCGGCTGGCACAGAGATAATACCATTGGGTCAACAGTGCAAAAAAACAGTCCTAGAACGGATTGGCTAGTTTTCTGGCAGGATCAGCGACTGGGGTTTCAGTTGGAACTGGCTCTACGTAACGGCTACGGGTGTCGATTGCAGCAATCGGGACAAGCCTTGAAGGAGATCATGGCGGTCTTTTTTACCGATTATCAACCGATGCCATCTTTATTGCATGGGGATCTATGGGGGGGGAATGTAGCTGTGGATAAAACCGGTCTGCCGATTATCTTCGATCCCGCTTGTTACTACGGTGACCGTGAGGCTGATATGGCAATGACTGAATTATTTGGTGGATTTAGTGCGGGGTTTTACAGCGCTTATAACGCCTCATTAAAACTGGATGCGGGATACTGCGTTCGTAAGAATCTTTACAATCTGTATCATATTTTGAATCATTTAAATTTATTTGGTGCGGGTTATCTCAATCAGGCGCAGAATCTTATTGATCGATTATTGGCTGAAGCCAAATAAAACCGTTCTGCACTTGGCACAACGGTTGTATTTGGAATGGCTTTAGCGTGTTTCTTTAAACCAACTGTAGAAGAAGTATCCAGCACCGATTAAGATAAGTAAGGCGAAAATCCACTTAATGTACGACGCGCTCTCTTGTTCTTTTACGGTATCCTTAAATTGAAATTTTGTTAAGACGCCGAGACTGGGGTCTTTTAAATCAATGGTGATTTTGTTTGCGGCTAAGCGAGTAAATTGGATTTCACCGCCATCAAAGGGTTTACTATTTCTTTTGCCGCCACCACGACTGTGTGGGATGATAGATGAATTGCTAAAAGTAGCTTGTGAAATTGCCTGAGCCAGTTCTTTTTCTATGGTTCGAGTATCTTTGTTTTTGGTTTCAAGGTGGATAGGTTGCCCGTCATCAATACTAATTGTAATGCCACCGCCGGTTGCTTGAGTTTTTTTAGGTGGAGCAAAAGCGTCAACATAGGCAATATCAGCAAAGTAGACCATATCCACAGAGAAGTTAACAGCAGCGGCTCCAAATGATTGTCCAGCCAGGTCGTAGCTTAATTTTTGGTTGGCGTAGTCTCTGAAAGTGACGCGGGTAAATGCGAAATTGGCATTATTGCTGATAGTAACTTCAGGTTGTTTTTTAGGATTTTCAGCGCTAACACCCCGTGAGTCTGGGTAAAGCTCTGCAAGCGCATCATACATGGCTGATTTTAATTTTTTAGCCGAGCTGAGTGCGGTATCAGGGCGTAATCTATCGGGGCCAGTAATAAAAGCCATGCCAGTAGATTCATACGTTCTATCTTCATTATGGCGCCACTGGACCGTTAAAGAGAATAAGGAATCGCCTGTTTTTGTAATAGGGCCTTCCACCGAGACATGAATCTTATCTTGTCCGGCAGCCGTTGCATGTACCCATTGGAGCGGTAATAAACAAAGCCCAATCATCAGTGTAAAGGTTTTTATTTTGTAAGTGATCAAAAGGGTCTCCTGTCTTTAATGGTTAATTTGTACTAAGCCATTAAAGTAATGGCTATTAGTAGAAAATATTTTAGCTAATTATATCTGACAAAGCGATAGGGCAAATTGTCACATAAAAATAAGTTAAAACAATGAGCGAATGACTGAGAGTCAATATTCTATTGTTTGACTTATATATTATCAGATTGTCTTGTAGAAAATCGGCATAGGGTTAAAAAAAGCGCTGTGGATAGGCCCGCTGAGGCAAATAACATGCACATAACCATAATCTGGTAACGTGCCGCAATGGCAGGCGCAATACCCGATAATATTTGTCCACTCATCATGCCGGGTATGGAGACTAAGCCAACAGCGAAAAGCGAATTGGTGATGGGTATCAGGGCGGTACTAAAGGCAATGTTACGGGCCTGTTGATAGCTTTGTTGATGAGCCAGTTCATTATTGAATCTTTCGGCCGCAAGGCTGATAGCATTCATCGCATTAGCGAAAATCATTCCTGACAGAGGAATTATGAATTGTGGTTGAAACCAAGGTGATAATTGTAATACCCCAAAGATTATAATGGCTAGTGTGATGCCGCCGCCGAGTGAAATAGCGGCGAGTGCCTTAAAGAAGAGCTCTCTTCGTTGCTGTTGAACTTCATTTAGGGAGATCCAACTGGCGGCCACAACCATGACCAGTAAAACAAAAACAATTACCCACGGTGTTTTGGTGTTGAATAAGAAAGTTAGGCAATAGCCGATCGTGAGTAATTGCAGCCACATTCTAGATAGCGCATAAAGGGGTTTTTTAATTCCTAGCGACCAATAAACAAAAAAGGCGATAACCAGTGCCACTGGGATAAACGCAATGACTAAATTGAGTAATGAAATTTGTGGAATAACAGAATCCATGAAAGGTTTTTTAATAAAGAAGCGAGTGTTTCGGCCGCAAAAGAATTAGCCGTAGGCACCTTACCAGCTCAGTAGTAGCCATTTGGGTAGGCGTGAACCTTTTTCAAGATCAGAATGGCGCATTTCCATATTACCATCGCCATCTATATCGACCAGATAATAGGGTGGCCCATAGTCCGGCACAATCTTAACTTTATAGAGTTCACCGTTAACGCGGTATTCATGGATGGTTTTGCCAGCGCGCCGAATAATTGTAATATCGGGAACCACCATGTTGTCACCACTTTGGACGGGTAGTGGTAGTTCTGGTGGCTCAGGTAGCGGTACGGGTTCTGCCAAGGTTTGTGCAGATAGACTTTGTAAAGGCCCCATTAAAGTGAGGGCAGTAGCTAAATAATATCTCAATGTTAAGTGCTTCATTTAAATGATAATACCATAGCTAAATGACTGCCTCCAATAACTAAATATAGGGTCCGTAACAGGAAAAAATGGTTTGAACTTGTTTTCGAGGGCTAGAACACGTATGGTTTTGCCCTGAATAATGACATTATTCGCTATAATGTTATTTCAGTTATGTAGTGCCAAATGGTGTTGGCTCTGCGCACATGTAAGGGATAAAGTGAAATGACCGGTGAAAAAGAGCTTCATAAAATTGTTATTGTCGGCGGCGGCGCCGGAGGTTTGGAATTGGCATCCAGTCTAGGTCGACAGTTGGGGCGCAAGAAACAGGCGGAAATTACCTTAGTAGACGCATCCTATACGCATATTTGGAAGCCGTTGTTGCATGAAGTGGCTGCGGGTTCTTTTGCTGAAGCGGATGAAATAGAATACTTAGCGCAAGCGCATCGTTGTCATTTTCAGTTTCGTTTAGGGCGTATGGAGGGTCTCGATCGGGACAATAAGGCGATCTTTGTGAGTCCAACAGTCACAAAAAGTGGTGACGAAATCATTCCGAAGCGGGTTTTTAATTACGACACCTTGGTTATTAGTGTCGGTAGCGTTAGTAATATATTTAATGTCAGTGGAGTCAATGAGCACTGTTTATTTCTTGATACGCCTTATCAGGCTTATCGTTTTCAGAAAAGATTGGTTGAGCGTTATATTCGGACGCACACCAAGGATCAAAGTAAAAATAAATGTTTGTCTATTGCTATTATCGGTGCAGGGGCGACAGGCGTTGAATTATCAGCGGAGCTTTTAGATGTTAAGAAACAATTTTCAATGTATGGCTTGGATGACATTACGGTTAAAGTAACGATTATCGATACGGCAGCTCGTTTATTGCCGGCACTCTCGGAGAAATTGGCCTTAGCGGTTCATAAGCAGCTACATAAGCTCGGTGTGGAATTAAAATTAGGCCAGCAAGTGGTGGGCGTAACAGAAAAAGGGGTGCGTTTAAAGAACGGGGATATTGTTTTGGCTGATATTAAAGTCTGGGCAGCAGGCATTAAAGGTCCTGATTGGTTAGCGGATTTAGACGGTTTAGAGGTTAATAGGATTAATCAGCTGGTTGTTAAGCAGACGTTAGAAACCACAGAAGATGGTGATATTTTTGCAATGGGTGATTGTGCCGCTTGTCCATGGCCAGGACATGACCGGACTGTACCGCCGCGAGCACAAGCCGCGCATCAACAAGCGATCACCTTGGCAAAGACATTGACTAATCGTGTGCAAGGTACGCATGAAACGATTGCTTATATTTACCGTGATTATGGCTCATTAGTGGCTCTGGGGCGGCATTCAACCGTGGGTAGTTTAATGGGTAATTTGATGGGTTCTGTGAGCGTGGGAGGGGTTATTGCCCGTTTAGTTTACCTGTCGTTATATAAAATGCATCAAATAGCCATTCATGGTTATTTTCGAACGGCGATGTTAACCTTATCTAATTTGTTTAGGCGTAGTACACATGCGCGTATTAAAATGCACTAGTTTTTTAAGATTTTATTGGGATAGTTATGTTTGAAGTAGAGTACGATTTAGTAGAAGACGATTTAATTCATTTTAATGAGAAGCGATTTTCAGGAACTGAACAAGCTAGAAAAAGAATGCGATTTGGGCAAGGGATTGTGCCCGCCATTTTGGTTATGATTGGGCTTTTTTATGGCCTTTTACTTAAAGATGAATACACCGGTTTGTTTACGGTTGTCTTTGCTGTAGTGTTGGTTTTTGGTATGCCATTTTTTAGTCGATGGGACATGCGTAGACGATTTAAGAGGCAGTATAGCGAAGAAGAAAAAGCTAATATTTTAGGACATTATAAATTAACTATTGAACCGAAAGTATTGGTGGAAGTTTCGCCTTCCGGTGAAAATGCGATGGCATGGAAGGAATTGTTACGTGTTGAATACGGCGAAAAATATGTTTATATCTATATCGATATTGATACGGCATTAGTTATTCCGGTTCGTTCGGTGACCTCAGGGGATTTGGAAAAGTTCGCTGAGCAGGCTGATAAGTTGATAGACCGCTATAGCTAGCGGTGCATGATTGAGTTTTTAAAAAAGCAATGCAGTGCCAAAACGGTGTTGCTTTTTTAATCACCGATTAGTACGGTAAAGCCTTCAAAAACAGGGTGTTACTGATATGGCGCACGGTTTCCCCTAGCGTTTTTATGCGCCGACCTAAAGGCCTCTGATTTTGTCCATTGGCTGAAGTCTTCTTTTAAATCCCACGTGCCATGAGAAATATAAAGGGTATGGGATGGTTTCGAATTTCCTTTGCCACGGTTAATTTTAAATCGGTTGATGGCTATATATAATATAGGCCCTCTCTTTAAAGTGTATTTAAGGGATGAGAGTCAGTATTTAAACAGATTATATTCTCTGATCAAAATAGAATAGTTACCACGGGTTTATTTTGTAACACAACCATGGGTTGTGTTTTATGATCTGGGCTTATCATGATGAAATAGAGGGTCTTGAAACTTAATTGTTTTTGGTTAAATAGAAGTCTTATAATGCAGCCCTAATTAAGTAAACTGGATGAAAGGTAGTGCTGAACTTTAAAAATATTAGCTTGCGCCGTGGAGAACGGCTGTTGTTTTCTGGCTTGTCTTTCATTATTCACAAGGGGCAGAAAGTAGGGGTAACCGGTGCCAATGGAACCGGTAAATCCAGTTTATTTGCGATGATTCGTAATATTATTCATTCAGATGAGGGCGATTTATCAATGCCCCAGGGTATTGAAATAGCTCATGTTGCACAAGAAACGCCCGCTATTTCTAGAACAGCGATTGATTATATTATTGATGGCGATAGAAAATTACGAATAATACAGCAACAATTAGCCGATGCTGAGCTAGCTAATAACGGTATTAAGCAGGCAGAAATTCATGTAAAACTTGATGATATCGGGGGTTATACGGCGCAAAGTCGAGCATCGCGACTCATGGACGGTTTAGGGTTTTTGGTGACTGATGAGACACGGCCGGTGATGGAGTTTTCAGGGGGGTGGCGGATGCGTTTGAATTTAGCGCAAGCGTTAATGAGTCGTTCGGATATGCTTTTGTTGGATGAGCCGACAAACCATCTTGATCTGGATGCTGTTATTTGGCTTCAAGACTGGTTAATTAGGTATCCGGGCACCTTGTTGTTAATCTCACATGATCGTGATTTTTTAGATGCGATTGCTGATCATATTATGCATATTGAACAGAATAGCGCACAAATGTATACCGGTAACTACACTGTTTTTGAACGGTTGCGTGCCGAGAAGCTTGCACAACAACAAGCAGCCTATGAGCAACAACAAAAAGAAATTGCGCATATTCAAAGTTTTATTGATCGCTTTCGTGTTCAAGCAACCAAGGCAAAACAGGCGCAAAGTCGTATTAAAACATTGGAGCGAATGAACTTTATTGCCCAAGCGCATGTTGATTCGCCTTTTAATTTTAGTTTTAAAGACCCCGGAAAAATCCCCAATCAATTATTAACCTTGGAATCGGCAGATATTGGTTACGGTGATAAAGCGATTTTGAAAGCGGTTGATTTATTTATTAGCCCGGGGGATAGAATTGGGTTGCTGGGGAAAAATGGTGCCGGTAAGTCCACTTTGGTTAAATGTTTAGCGGGTGAGATTTCTATTTTATCGGGCGTCCGTCAAGGCGCGGAGGCATTAGATATTGGTTACTTTGCGCAACATCAATTAGAGCAATTGCGCGTGGAAGAAAGTCCTTTGTGGCACCTACAGCATTTGGACCCATTAGCGAGTGAAAAAGAATTAAGAAATTTTTTAGGGGGATTTGATTTTGTCGGTGATAAGGTCTTGGGCCCTGTACGGCCTTTTTCCGGAGGTGAAAAAGCTCGATTAGTTCTGGCGATATTAGTTTATCAAAACCCTAATTTACTTTTACTTGATGAGCCCACTAATCATCTTGATCTAGAAATGCGTCACGCCCTAAGTATGGCCTTACAGGACTATCGGGGTGCGCTGATTGTGGTGTCGCATGATCGGCATTTAATTCGTTCGGTTACGGATAAATTGATTTTTGTTGATGAAGGTACCGTACAAGTTTTTTCAGGTGATCTTGATGATTATCAACATTGGGTTGAAGATAAGAAAAATATTAATAACACGGAGAAGGCGATAGAAGAAGGCGTTTCACGTAAAGATCAGCGCCGGCTAGAGGCGGAAAAACGAAAGAAGCTCAAGCCACTTAGGGATATTTTGTTGAAGGTTGAAAAGACGGTTGATCAGTTTCACCGGGAGCAGACAGAAATAGAACAAGCACTGTCTGATGCGACCATCTATCAGGAGGCTCAAAAAGAGCAGTTAAAAAAAATACTGAAAAGAAAGGGTGAGTTGGATCTATTGGTTCAGGGTGCTGAGAACCGATGGCTAGAGATTACTGAAGAGATGGAAAGTTTTGATGGGGGGTGAGCCCGGTGTTGTGGCTAAGTTCAGAGGTTGGCTTACTTTCTGTTAAGCCTAGAAAAGCGGTCGTTAGTTTTTGTGTCGGTGCTTTATCTGTTCTTGGGTAAGGTAAACCAGAATTGACTGCCTTTATTAATAGCACTACTAACGCCTATCGTGCCGTTGTGAAGGGTAACAAATTCCTTGCAAACGATAAGGCCAAGCCCCGTGCTCTTTGTGATAATGCTTTCATTCTGGGGTGGCTGGTTTTTAGGGTGTGTGAAAAGCGTTTCAGCCACTGCTGTAGCGATGCCAACCCCGGTGTCGGTAATGCTAATTAAGATATGGTTATCAACCCTTTCTGCAGTCACTGAGATAGCGCCATCCTGAGGGGTGAATTTTATCGCATTGTGGAGTAGGTTTCTGATGATAGTTTGAAACATAAAAAGGTCGGCATTAACGGTCAGTGCTGAGGCTATTTTGACGTTGAAGGTAATGTTTTTACGGTTAATTTCGACATCAAATGCGTGTTGACTGTCTTTTAAATGGGGTTCTATTTCGAACTCGATTTTTTTAGGTTTAAGTGCGCCTTTTTGAGATTGCGCCCAATATAAAAGATTTTCTAGCAGTTTATGTATGTTGTTGAGAGAATTGTATATGGCTGAGTATAGTCCAGAAGACTTATCGTTGTTTTCGTTAAGGAGGCTGGCGTCAAATAGGCCGAGGATAAAGCCAATAGGCCCTTTTATGTCATGGGCAAGGATTGAAAATAATTTATCCTTCGTTTGATTGGCGGTAAGTAGATCTTCTTCCAAGTTAAGTCGGTCAGTGATATCCGTTGAAATACCACACATTCCAATAATCTGGCCGTGGTCATTTTTTATCGGCTTCTTGACGGACCAATAAGTTCTTAATTCACCGCTAGCAATGATAATATTGTTTTCTTCGGATTCAATGTGTTCGCCATGGTCTAAGACCCGACGGTCATTTTTTTGTAACTGATTGAATGTCGATAGATCAAAGAAAGCCGAATCGGTTAAACCAATTATTTCACTTAAACGGCTTTCAAAAAGGTTGCAAACCATTTTATTCGCATAGGTATAACGGCCTTGCGGGTCTTTTGTGAAGACATAGGCGCCAACGTGATCTAATGTTTCTGATAAGCGCTGTATTTGTTCGTTAAGTTTTTGTTCTGAGGGTGTCATGATCGATAACTATGGATCAATAAAATGAATAAAAACCAGAGTATAGAATAAAGAGTTATCGGGGGGGTAGGTTATTTCAGACGAAAAATGTAAGTCGATATTTACGGCAATAGCCTCTTGGGTTAATTTTTGTTTTTTTGCAGACAGAGGAGTTTGTTTGAGTAATGGATATTTTTATAAAGTTATTTTTGACCACCATTAGTATTTGTCGCTTTAGGAACGGTCCTCAGGCGTTGGATTATTCGCCCGGTTTTTTGCGGCTTGCAGTCTATATTTATATTGCGGTAAACAGTGTTTTAATGCTGTTATCGGCAGATTGGGTTGCGGGGCTTGTGCAGGTTTTTGTTCAATTAGGACTGTTGGCAGGATTTACTTGGGGCGTGCTGTATGTTTTTGGTAATACACCGCGTTTTAGTCAAACATTAACGGCTTTGTTGAGCGTTGATAGTTTGATTAGTTTTTGTTCGTTGCCGGTTGTGGGTTTTTTAAAGTCAGAGATCTTGCCGGAAAAAGTTTTTCTGTTTTTATTAGTGATTATGTTGTGGCACTGGGGGGTTATGGGACATGTTTTTCGTCATGCGTTATCGCGGTCATTAGTGTCTGGTTTAGGCTTGTCTTTTTTGTTTTTTTATGGCTCTTATTATGTGGTTTTTCTGCTTCAGCGAACAATTAGTTAGATTTTTTGTGGATTTGGTGCTTAGTTCGTTGCTATACCTGACCGACATCGTTATAGTGAAGCCTGATTAAATTACGCTAAGGTAAAAGCCGCTACTAGGGTAGGTCTTTTTTTAAGTATCGAGCTTCGGGTTGGACGGAGATTAAGCGATTTTCAGCGGGTGTAACAAAAAATATTATTTAAGTATAAGGTTGGTGAAAAAAATTATGGCAACTGATGATAAAGAAGAGCAAAGCAGCGAGGGGTCGCAGGATAACAGCGTGGTTCAGAAACAAGAAATAATGCAGGATGATACCGCGGCAGAGCAAAGTACAGAATCCGATCAAAGTGTAGCATCGGAACAAAGTGTCTCGCCAAAGAAAGCCAAGGACTTAGAAACTAATAGCTATCAAGGGCATATAGCCGCCTATGATTCAAAGAATAAGACCGGGATACTCTCAACAAATAAAAACAATAAAAGTTATTACTTTGAGCTGGCTGATTGGCATGAAGATAACCAACCGTATGGTGGCTGTCTAGTGGCCTTTGATGCCGAAGAGGTACATAAGAAATACGGTAAAGTTCTTAAGATGGAACTCATTGGCGAGTATACCGGGCCACAAGGCGAGGCTGTTAAGTCGCGGCGTCTGGCTGTGTTCTTGTCTATCTGTCTGGGTGGGGCAGGGGCAGGGCGGTTCTATTTAGGGTTTTGGAAGTTAGGTATCGCTCAAGTCGTTGCAACGGTTGGGACGTTGGGTTTTGCCGTTGTATGGGGGGTTTTGGAGGGAATTTTAATGCTGATGCATCGGATTGACAGAGACGCACAAAACAGACCCTTAAAGTAACTAGAAGCCCGCCTGATGATGTAGACTCTGGGCGGGCTGATATCTGAGTTAGCTATAAATTGCATACAAGCCATCAAGGACCAGGGTATTCGGACTGATCATACCGATTATCTTATCGTTTTCAATAACGGGTGCGCGAACGAGGTTGTAGTTAGCAAATAACCGAGCACATAATCGAATATCCATTTCAGGCCGAACACAGATAACCGGCGTTTCCATAATTTCATAGACATTAACGCGATCGGGTGCCCTGTTTTTAGCCATGACTTGTCGCGCAATATCGCTGGATGTTATGAGACCAAATTCATCATGATCATGGCGCCGATTTACAATGATTGTTGAGGTTTTCGATGATTTCATTAATAGCAAGGCTGCGCTGACGGTTGCATCACCATCAATGGTGCTAAAAGTTGTTTTCATAACATCTTTGACGGTTATCTTTTCTGAATGGCTCATATTTCATCCTCAAGTTCATGGGTTAGTTCGTTGACTTGGTGCATAACGCCAATGGCATCATCGACATCAATTTTAAAAGCGATACCGGTTCCGGGTTTACTGTCAAATTCACCCGCGCTTGCTATTTTTTCAAGAATGTAACGACTTAAATGCTCTTCAACTAAAAACAGTAAAACATTCCGTTGTGTTTCCAGGGTTAATCCTAAAAATGTTTTGGGCTGGTCGATTCCTTCGCCGCGGGCATTATTAATAACGGTTACGCCTTTAGCACCGTGACGACGCGCTGCATCGAGTACGGGTTCTGTTTTGTCCTCTTCGACAAAAGCGATAATTAACTTGAAGTGCATAATTTAACCTCGATATTAATAGGAAGATTTACGACGATTCAGCCAGTGGGAAATTTGGGCATAGGCTAAAACGGTCATGATAGGGAATAAACTGGCAAAGGCGATGAGGCCAAAGCCATCGAGTAAGAGGCTGCGCCCGGGGATAGAAGAGGCCAGCCCTAGTCCTAGCGCAGTGATCAAGGGAACCGTGACTGATGATGTGGTCACGCCACCCGAGTCGTAAGCTAGTCCAATGAGTAATTTAGGGGCGAAGAAAGTTTGAATAATGACGATGCAATAACCGGTCACAATGTAGAGGTAGAGTTCGGTGCCGGTAATAATTCGATAACTACCGAGTGTGATCCCAAAAGCAACGCCCAGCGCAACCGCTAAGCGCAGACCTAAGGCATGAATAGTGCCGCCAGAAATAGTCTCGGCTTTTATGGCGACAGCCATGAGGGAAGGTTCAGCGAGAGTGGTCGCAAAACCAATGCTGGCGGCAAATAAGTAGACCCAGCCATAAGCATCCCAGTGGATTTCGGCGGGAGAGATATTGGGGGCGATAAAGTCAGGGTGAGTCAGTTGTTGAGCCATGAGTTCACCGAGAGGAAAAAGGGCGCGCTCAAGGCCTTCTAAAAAACAGGCAATCCCGACAAGAACAAAGATAAAGCCGATGATTGTTTTTTTAAGGTGTGGGATGGGTTTCCGGATAATCAACAGTTGAAAAACTAAGATGATCAGCAAAATAGGGAGAATATCCCGGGCAGTTGCGCCTAGGGTATCGGCAAAATGACTAAGCCATTCAATCACAGGAGCATTCCGTAAAGCATGACAAATATGATCGGCGTGAGCGAGGCAAAAGCAATTAGCCCAAAACCATCGGTCATAGGGTTTCTGCCTTTAATGGCTTTGGCAAGCCCAATACCCAGAGCGGTTACTAAGGGGACGGTAATGGTTGAAGTCGTAACACCGCCGGTATCGTAAGCAATGCCGACAATATGTTTCGGCGCAAAAGGGGTGATGATGATAATAACTAAATAGCCAAAAATAATCAGGTGGTGTAATTTCCAGCCGTGGATGATTCTTAATACCCCGATGAGTATGGCAAGGCCGACAGATAAGGCCACTGTAATCCGAAGGCCGAGCGCATATTGCAAAACGGTTGTTGTAGAGTTTTCAAGTAGCCCTTCGTTTTGGGCAATTTTGGCGGCCTCATTGGCAATCGCAATTAAGGCAGGTTCCGCAATTGTCGTACTAAAGCCTAAACAAAAAGAAAAACAAAGTAGCCAGAAAAGACTGCCTTTTTGAGCAAAGGCTTGCGCCATTGACTCGCCAATAGGAAAGAGGCTTTGTTCTAATCCTTGAATAAATAACGTTAAGCCAAGAACAATAAAAAGAATACCGCTAATCAGGTTAATGAGGTCTGGGATGGGTTGCTTTATGATGAAGAACTGAAAAATGAGGATGACCGACACCATGGGGGTTAGGTCTGCAAAACTGCGAAATATCTGGGTGATAAAGCGATTTCTTAAGGCGGCCATGAGTAGTGTAATCCAAAAAGTTTTTTACAGAACCATCAGGGGTCATCCTATCACAGAACAAAACAAAGGACTTAGGCTGTTATTAAAAGTATATTGTTTGCAGTTTCTAGCTTAGGTGATGGGTTAAATGACCCCTGAGTGTCAATGCTGGGTGACGTTGAAGTTAGATTTTAACAGGCGATTAGCCGTAGCAAGACAGTGTCATTTGGAGTGTTTTTTAGTCGATGGATCGGCTCTCTAAGTAGGAAGTAATCAAGGATAAAAACAATTTTATCGGTCATTAGGTTATTGCTAATGTTATGGTTTCCGTTGTGTCGATGATAAATAGTCGTTGACTAAGAATTAATAGCTTCGTTTAATAGTAGCGAGCAATCAATAGCCTTACGTCATCATTGGGTCATAATTTACAAGGGCCGTTTATTTTAAATAAGGGGAGTTTATGAATTCTGCCAAAATATTGGTGGTTGAAGATGAAGAACCAATCAGGCAAATGTTGCTTATCGTTCTGAAGAATGCGGGCTTTGATGTTCAATGTGCTAAAGATGTCCGTGAGGCGCGAGAATTTATAGCCGAGTCAATGCCAGATTTGATTTTATTGGATTGGATGTTACCAGATATGAGCGGTATAGATTGGTGTCGCCAGTTAAAGAAAGACTTATCGTTAAATGAATTGCCGGTTATTTTATTAACAGCGAGAGGGGCTGAAGAAGATAAAATCAGAGGACTTGAAGTCGGTGCGGATGATTACATGACCAAGCCTTTCTCGCCCCGAGAAATGGTGGCTAGAATTAAAGCTGTGCTTAGGCGAGCAGGGAAGTCATTCACGAAGACTAAAGTTGTGGTGGGTCATTTAATATTAGATATGGAGCGTTATCAATTGTCGTATCAAGGATGTGATGTTCCTCTAAGTCCAACCGAGTTTAAATTAATGAGGTTCTTTATGACACACCCCGGGAAAGTATACAATCGAGAACAACTGCTTGATAATGTCTGGGGGCGTACAGCTTATATAGAGGAGCGTACGGTTGACGTGCATATTCGACGACTTCGAAAGGTTTTGTCTGAACATGGTTGTGGTGATTTGGTTAAAACGGTTAGAGGCTTTGGTTATCGTTTTTCATTGTAGAGTGCTGTTATGAGATTTTGGGTGTCAGCCCTTATTGAACTGCTTTGTTATCTATTGATTGCCGCCTTAGTCAGTGTCGTCTGGGGTCATTTTTTTATCTGGGCTTTTGTCGCATTATTAATACTTTTGGGGCATCAGTATTGGCAATTATCGCTACTGATAAAAAGGTTAGATACACATAAACTTAAAGGCAAGTCGAATGCTAAAGGCGTTTGGCATGGGGTCTATTTTTATTTGGATCGAGTTCATCGGCGACATCGTCAGACCAAAAAACGGTTAGGTAAGTTACTCAATCAATTTTACAAATCAACGGCCACCTTACCGGATGCAGCGATTGTTCTTAATGTAGATGATGAGATTGAGTGGTTTAATGATTCGGCTAGAGAACTGGTTGGGTTAAGGAAGAAAAATTTAGGTACTCATATTGCCCGTGTTGTTGACCACCCATTGTTGACAGCCTATTTGAGGAGTAGAGATCTAAGTGAAACGGCAGTCATTACGTCGCCAGTTAATAAAGGTATTTTTTTAGAGTTTAGGTTCTTAGTTTACAATAATGAACTGCGATTATTGTTGGCTCAAAATGTGACCAAATTAAAAAAATCTGAGGATATGCGGCGAGATTTTGTAGCCAATGTGTCACATGAATTACGAACACCTTTAACCGTTATTAAAGGTTATCTTGAGACCCTCCAAGATATGGACGAGGGGGGGTCGGAATTTTTAATAGATAGTTATTCTCGGATGACCCAACAGACTTCTCGAATGGAAGGGTTGATCGAGGATTTGTTGTTATTGGCACGTTTGGAATGCATAACGGAGGATAAGGGCGACTTAGAGACATTAGAATCAGTAGATGTTGCCGCTGTACTCGAGCAGTTATGTCTTTCAGGAGATGCCTTTGATCCGCTCAATACTCGGATAAATCTATCGATTGAGTCGGCATTGAGAATTCGGGGTAAGGAGAAAGATTTGGAGAGTGTATTTACCAATTTGATTGTTAATGCAATGAAGTACTCTGATGAAGATTCTAAAATAGAGGTGAGTTGGCAATCAGTTCCAGGGGGTGTTAAGTTTGAAGTGCAAGACTACGGTGACGGAATTGCTAAGGAACATATCGATCGGTTAACAGAACGCTTTTATCGGGTTGATGTTGGGCGCAGTCGTGAAAAGGGCGGTACAGGTTTAGGGTTGGCTATTGCAAAGCATGTATTGGCGAATCATGATTCTAAATTGCTCATCAGTAGCCAAGAAGGTGTCGGCAGTTCTTTTAGTTGTATTTTTCCCCATACCCGTTGTTGCTAACGAAAGGTACTTTCTGTTTATCAGAGGAGATCCGGTCAAATCAATGGGTAACTATGGCATAATTAAATTCATTTAATGCTTTTGTAGGGTCAAGAGAGGACTTATGCCGGTCGATATATTATTAACAGTTATCGCAACCTCAGTTATTCAATCCATATTTGGTGTGGGCGTTTTGTTATTTGGTACGCCATTATTGTTGTTGTTGGGGTATGAATTTTTAGATGCGTTGGTGATCTTGTTGCCAATATCTATTGCCATTAACTCCTTTCAAATTCTCAAGCACTATAGCTATATAGATCTTAGTTTTTATAAAAATGTTTTAATCTATACCATTCCTTTTGTGGTTTTGTTTTTGTTTATAGTCACGGCGGCTAAAATCAACATCGCATTGATAATCGGTTTGTTCTTAATTTTTGTTGCGTTGAAAAGTTATTCTTCCAAAGTTGAGAACATGATGATGTCGATGGTGAAGTATGAGAAAACTTATTTGGCCACGATGGGTGTTATTCATGGGTTAACGAATCTTGGTGGGTCGTTACTCACAGCAATTGTTCATGGTAAGCAGTATCAAAAGGATATGACACGGGTTACGGTAGCCGTCTGTTACGCGACTTTTGCAATTTTTCAAATCGTTACGTTATTCTTTCTTCTGGACAGTTATGAGTTGTCATACAGTAATAATATGGCTTTTTTGCATGTTGGAGTCATTATGTTTTTATTAACTGAAGAAGTTGTTTATCAAAATATTGATAATGAAAAATACAGTAAGATTTTTGCGGCCTTTTTGTTTTTATCGGGGGTCGTATTGGTTTTTAAATCTTTTTAATAGGATGGGTGGGTGACTCTGTTGCAAAAGTTAAGGCTCGTTTTTGTTGGTTTTTTGTTATGGGTGCTAACAACGAGTGCCCAGGCTTTTAGTTATACCGTGACAGTCTCTGAGCAAGAACTGCAAGCGTATTTATCTCTTATTAAACCGCTGGAGAAGCGTAGCCGTTTATATCGTATTACGTTAAGTGATCCGCGAGTAAACCTGATTCAGGGCGATGAGCGTATTCATTTTTCGGTGCAAATGGCTTTGAGTTTGTTGGGAGCCGTTCATAGTCAGGGCCGTGCTGAAGTGTCTGGTGAAGTGGAATATAACCCTGAGACCAGTCAATTTTTTTTGATTCGGCCTAAGGTTGAGGCTATTGAGGTGGCGGGTATTCCTGAGCGTACCAGTCAGAAAATTAAATCAGTTCTACAGAAGGTGATTGGTACCGCATTTAGTAAAGTGAAGGTTTATCAACTACAAGACCATGATGTTAAGCAAAAAATGCTAAAGGCTTTTTTAGAGTCGGTTGTTGTCGGTCAGGACGAGCAATTACGGTTAACGCTGAAAGTCTTTTAGGGTGAGGCCGGTGTTATAAAAGAAGCGTTCTACTGCAATGATGGGCGACTCAAAGTAGTGGTGGATGGTTAGCAGTAAGATAGGGTTTGATCGTCTATTGATGGGTAACGGTCGTATGGTATAGGGCATTCATTAATGCACGAGGTTTAATAAAATCCCTGCGGCTACTGCCGAGCCAATGACACCGGCTACATTCGGGCCCATGGCGTGCATGAGTAGATGGTTATGTGGGTTATATTCTAGGCCGACTTTATTGGCTACTCGAGCCGCCATCGGTACAGCGGAAACACCGGCGGCACCAATTAAAGGATTAATCGGTGTTTTACTCAGCGCATTCATGAGTTTTGCCATGAGTACACCACAGGCTGTGCCAATGCAAAAGGCGATTGCACCTAAGGCCAGAATGCCCAATGTTTCGGGTTGAAGAAAGGCGTCGGCATTGAGCTTGGAGCCAACGGCAAGACCCAGAAAAATAGTAACAACATTAATCAATGCATTCTGGCTGGTATCACTGAGTCGGTCAACAACACCACAAGAACTCATAAGATTACCAAAACAGAACATACCAATGAGTGGGGCTGCAGAAGGCAGTAACAATGCGGTTAAGAAGACGAGTACTAGTGGGAAAATGATTTTTTCTGTTTGGCTGACGTGCCGAAGTTGATGCATTTCAATTTTGCGTTCTTTGTCAGTGGTTAGGGCGCGCATGATAGGGGGTTGGATTAACGGAACCAGTGCCATATAGGAATAGGCGGCAACGGCAATGGCGCCGAGTAATTCTGGGGCCAATTTGGAGGCCACATAAATTGCCGTGGGTCCATCAGCACCCCCTATAATGGCGATTGCAGCAGCATCTTTTAAGGAAAAATCTAATCCAGGAATAGCATTGAGTGCTAAGGCGCCAAGAAGCGTTGCAAAAATTCCGAATTGTGCGGCAGCCCCGAGTAGCAGTGTTTTAGGGTTAGCGAGCATTGGGCCAAAGTCCGTCATAGCACCCACGCCCATAAAAATAAGTAATGGAAAAATACCGGTTTTAATGCCGCCATATAAGTAGTCAAGAATACCCCCTGCTTCTGTCATGCCAGAACCGGGAATATTGCTTAAGATCGCGCCAAAACCAATGGGGAGCAGAAGCAGCGGTTCGAAGCCTTTTTTAATGGCAAGAAAGATCAGTAAAAAACCAACGGCAGTCATAATGGCTTGGCCACTTTCTAAATTATATATTCCGGTACTTTCCCAGAGTAAAGTTAGGTTTTCCATGGTGTATTTTAAAAAATATTTTTAGGTAAGGATTAATTGTTAAGTAACGTTACAGGGTTATAAGAACTTGTCCTACGGTTACGGCATCGCCTTCTTTGATATGAATAGCAGAAACAGTGCCGCCAACACGAGTTCGTATTTCCGTTTCCATTTTCATGGCTTCGAGGATAATGGTAATTTCATTTTCCGCAATAGTAGCGCCGACAGTGGTGTTTATTTTGAAAATATTGCCAGCCATAGGCGAAGTTATAGTCTCTCCTGATGAGGGGGCCGTCGTTTGAGTTGGTTCAGAGTGGATCGCGGCAGGTTGGATATTAAAATCAGCATCGCCGGGTCCGACAGCAACGTGGTAGTTTTTACCTTCAACAGTGACGGTGTAGGTTTCGGTTTCAGTTGTCTGTGAGGATGCATTAGCTTTTGCAAAAGCCAATGCATCGGGCGCGGCTTCAAAGGCATCTGGGTTGCCACGGTTTTGGATGAACTTCCAGCCGACCTGAAAAAACAAGCCGTCAATTAAGGCATCTTCTTCAATATTTTTGGCTAGGGTGACCTGGTGTTCTTTGGCCTTATTTTTAACCCCTTCAATGAGCTTATCCATTTCAGGCGATATTCTGTCTGCAGGGCGACATGTTATCGGGGGTTCGCCCTTCAGGACGCGTTCTTGTAAGGTTTTATTGACCGGAGCAGGTGTTGCGCCGTACTCACCCTTGAGAACGCCGGCTGACTCTTTTGTGATGGTTTTGTAGCGCTCGCCAGTAAGAATATTTATGACCGCTTGAGTGCCTACAATTTGTGACGTGGGTGTGACTAAAGGGATGAAGCCAAGATCTTCTCGGACACGAGGTATTTCATCTAAAACAGCATCAAATTTATCTGCGGCACCTTGCTCTTTGAGTTGGATTTCCATATTGGTTAGCATGCCGCCCGGAACCTGGCTGATTAGAATTCGGCCATCTACGCCTTTTAGGCTACCCTCAAATTGGGCGTATTTTTTCCGAATAGCCCTAAAATAGGTAGCAATTTCTTCCAGTAAGGTCAAGTCAAGGCCGGTATGAGAGGCTTGATTTTGAAGGCTAGCAACAATGGTTTCGGTCGGGCTATGGCCATAAGTCATGCTCAAAGATGAGATAGCCGTATCAACATTATCAACACCTGCTTCAATAGCTTTAATGTAAGTGCCAACGCTGAGGCCGGTTGTGGCGTGACAGTGAAGGTGGATGGGGATGTCAACCTGAGCTTTGAGTTTGCTGATTAAGTCATAACCATCATAAGGGGTTAGTAGTCCTGCCATATCTTTGATGCAAATGGAATGGGCGCCCATGTCTTCAATTTGTTTACCTAAATCAACCCACAAATCAATATTATGAACGGGACTAACGGTATAAGACAGAGTGCCTTGGGCGTGTTTGCCTGTTTCCAAGACGGCGTTAACCGCGCGCTTGATATTACGCATATCGTTCATCGCATCGAAAATCCGGAAAACATCAATGCCATTAATGGCGCAGCGTTCAACAAATTTATCTACGACATCATCTGCGTAGTGGCGATAGCCAAGAATATTTTGCCCTCGAAATAACATTTGTTGAGGGGTGTTTGGCATGGCCGCCTTGAGTAGGCGTAACCGTTCCCACGGGTCTTCGCCTAAGTAACGAATACAGGCGTCAAATGTAGCGCCGCCCCACGATTCGATCGACCAGTAACCCACTTGGTCTAGTTTTCCACAAATGGGTAACATATCTTCTATACGCAGACGGGTTGCCAGAATAGATTGATGGGCGTCACGTAAGGCGACTTCGGTTATACCGATGGGTTTATTTGCTATTGCCATGTTCGTTTTCTCGGGTTCTTAACTTAAAGTTTGGTTATGCAACAGGCGGGTGAGGCGCCGACTTGTTTTTGCAAAAGGATTTCTATTGTTTTCTACGGTAGCGGTTTACAGCAAGGGTAATCGCAGCCACAATATTACTATCAATTTCCTGAGTTAGTGTTTCTGGTATGGTGTCTTTGGGGGGGGATTGAAATTGTTGTACACAAAAAGACATGACAGAAATACTGAAAATAAGTAACAGTAGGAATAGGAATACAATGGTCATACCAAGACCCATTAATTCCAGCCCTAAGGAAATATTATTGCTCATTGGCGCACTTTTCTTCGTTTTAGTTAAACTTTAGTGAGCTATATTATAGCATTCTATGAAATATAGATAAATTGTATTCAGTGGTGCGTTATTGTACAAAATAACTGATCTAATTGAATAGGTTAGGGGGGTATTTTTTGTGATTTATTGTGGGTTAAAAGAAGCCGGTAACGCTTTTTAATGGCCAATTAAGCTAAAGTAAAAAGAATAGAGAGTGATATGACTAAAAAACAAGTCAGTGAAGAGGAATGGAAAGAGCGGCTAACACCTGAGCAGTATGCAGTTTGTCGTGAGAAAGGTACGGAGGCGTCTTTTGTTGGGGGTTATACGAATTGCCATGATAACGGCATTTATCATTGTGCTTGTTGCGATCAGCCTTTATTCGATTCAATGACAAAATTTGATTCAGGATCAGGCTGGCCTAGTTTCTGGGATGTTTTGAGTGCTGACAAGGTTTGCCATATTGACGATACGAGTCACGGTATGCGACGGGTAGAAATTACTTGTCAGCATTGTGATGCGCATTTAGGGCATGTTTTTGAAGATGGCCCGAAACCTACCGGGCTACGGTATTGTGTTAATTCAATTTCACTGCGTTTGGAAAAAGCTGATGAATAAGACTGATTTTTACCGTGAACAAGCAGAAGACTTACTGGCTTTTATTGATGCTTCGCCCAGTCCTTGGCATGCCGTTGGAACGGTTAAGCAGCAATTAGATGCGCATGGTTTTGTCCCGTTAGAGGAGCAGTCAGAATGGGCCTTGTTGGGAGAAGGACGATACTATGTGGTCAGGGGCGGATCGTCAATAATTGCTTTTATAGTGGGTTCTAAGCCTTTGGTTGAAACAGGCTTTAAAATTATTGGCGCTCATACTGATTCGCCGGGATTGCGTGTTAAACCCAATGCGAGTTATGCCGAAGCAGGTTTATTGCGCGTGGGTGTTGAAGTGTATGGAAGCCCGATTTTAGCCACGTACACAGATCGAGATTTAAGTTTAGCCGGTTCTGTGAGTTATAAGGATGATCGGGGTGCTGTAAAGAATAAGACGATTCTTTTTGATAAGCCGTTATTGAGGCTGCCTAATTTGGCTATTCATATGAATAATAAAGTCAATGAAGAAGGATTGAAGCTTGATAAACAAACAGATTTACCTTTGGTGTTGGCAACGGTTGAAAATGAATTATTGGAACCTATTCAGTTTAAGGCGTTGATTGCTGATCAATTAAAGTTAAATGCTGCTGCTATTTTGTCCTGGGAGTTGTGTAGTTATGATACTCAAAAAGGTGTGTTGTGGGGCTTAAATGATGAGTTTATTGCCAGTTCGCAACTGGATAATCTAGCTTCGTGTCATGCGGCGGTAAAAGCATTTTTAGAGGATGGAGCCATGGCGTCACCAGCAACACAAGTGTGCGCATTTTTTGATCATGAAGAGATAGGCAGTGAGAGTAGCAAGGGGGCATCGGGGAGTTTTCTGCCGGATGTCTTAATGCGAATGTGTGCGCTGCTGTCGCCGGGTACAGAAAGTTATTTTCAGGCTTTAAGTCAAAGTTTTATGATGAGTGTGGATATGGCCCATGCCTATCAGCCTAGTTTCTCATGGGCTTATGAGCCTAAACATCGTGTAATGGTCAATAAGGGGCCAGTTATAAAGGTGAATGCTAATCAGCGCTACGCCACAGATAATATAGCTGAAGCGATGTGTATTGATTGGTGTCAGCAGGCGGGTGTATCTGTGCAGAAATATTCACACCGGACCAATTTGGGGTGTGGTAGCACGATCGGCCCGATCGTATCCGCCAAATTGGGTATACGCTCGGTTGATTTAGGAAATCCGATGTGGGCTATGCATAGCTTGCGAGAAAGTGCGGGCGTTAAAGATCACGGCGACATGATTAAGTTGATGCGGCAATTTTTGAAATACTAGCCGTAAGCTATCGGGATTAACGCAAGCTTGACGGCTAATAATTTTTTGCGGGCAGATCAATTCTACGTGAGTGCCTTAAAACCAATGTCGGTTCGAAAATACATCTGCTCCCACTCTATTGTGCTGACCAGTTGGTAGGCATTACTTTGGGCTTCGTTAAGAGAGTTGCCTAAAGCGCAGGCACAAAGTACACGGCCGCCTGCGGTGAGGGTTTGGTTCTTTTCGAGATGTGTTCCGGCGTGAAAGATTTTTTGCTCCGGCGTAGTGGGTGAGTCAAGGCCTTTAATAATATCGCCTTTTTTGTAGCTATCGGGATAGCCTCCTGCGGCAAGTACAACACCTAAAGCGGGTCGACTGTCCCATACGGTTGTTTTAGTGTGTAGTTGATGGTCCAGAGCGGCTAAGCACAGTTCAACTAAATCACTCTGTAAACGCATCATAATGGGCTGGGTTTCTGGATCACCAAAACGGCAATTATATTCCAGCACTTTTAAGGTGCCGTTTGGACTAATCATTAAGCCGGCGTAGAGGAAGCCGGTATAGGGCATGCCGTCAGCAATCATGCCGTCTAAAGTGGGCTGGATGACTTCATCGAGAACCCGTTGGTGTAACTCGGGTGTGACTAAAGGCGCAGGCGAGTAAGCGCCCATACCGCCCGTGTTGGGCCCTAAGTCGCCGTTGTTAAGGGCTTTGTGGTCTTGAGAAGTGGCCATAGGGAGGGCTGTTTTTCCATCAGCGATAACGATAAAGCTGGCCTCTTCGCCGTATAAGAATTCTTCGACAACAACGCGGTGACCGGCTTCGCCAAAGGCGTTACCGGCTAACATATCGTGAACGGCGGCAATAGCTTCTGATTCAGTTTGCGCGACAATGACGCCTTTTCCAGCGGCGAGTCCATCGGCTTTAACAACAATAGGAGCGCCTTTTTCTTGAATATACTGGATGGCCGAATCTGTCTCGGTGAAGGTTTGGTATTCGGCCGTAGGTATTTGGTGGCGAGCCATAAAGTTTTTGCAAAAGGTTTTAGAGCCTTCTAATTGGGCGGCTACTGCGCGTGGACCAAAACAGTTCAATCCTACTGCTTGAAAGCGGTCCACAATACCGGCAACCAGAGGAACCTCGGGGCCAATAATAGTGAGGGCAATATTTTTGTCTTGTGCAAAGATGATTAGGGCATCAATATTTGTTGCGTCAATGGCTACATTTTCTATGCCGGGTTCAAGGGCTGTGCCAGCGTTGCCAGGGGCAACATAAACGGTTCTGGCTTGTTCTGATTGGCGGGCCTTCCAAGCTAAAGCATGTTCGCGACCGCCGCCGCCTACAATTAAAATATTCATGAGTAAAGTTTTATCTAGGGGTAATGAGTGCGTTAGTGTCTGAAATGTCGCATAGCAGTAAAGGCCATGGTCATGTTATGTTCATTGGCAGCGGTTATAATTTCTTCGTCCCGAATGGAGCCGCCGGGTTGAATGACTGAGGTAATACCAGCCTGAGCCGCTGAATCAATGCCGTCTCTGAAGGGGAAGAAGGCATCAGAAGCCATGGCTGAGCCAGCGACTTCTAGGTTTTCATCGGCCGCTTTAATACCGGCAATACGGGCTGAATATACTCGACTCATTTGCCCAGCGCCGACACCAATGGTTTGTTGATTTTTGGCATACACGATAGCGTTAGATTTAACAAATTTAGCGACATTCCACGCGAAAATCATATCGTTAAGTTCTTCTGGAGTGGGGTGGCGTTTGCTGACAATGGTGATGTCATTGGCGGTAATTTGGCCGATATCATTATCCTGAACAAGGAGCCCATTGGTGACTCGTTTAAAATCATAGCTAGGCGTTCTTTCCAGTGGCCAAGTACCCGTTTCCATGACGCGAATATTAGGCTTGGACAGTAGCACTGTACGGGCGTCGTTGGTAATGGAAGGGGCAATAAGAACTTCGACAAATTGACGGTCGATTATGGCTTGTGCCGTGCGTCCGTCAAGGGGTTGATTGAAGGCAATGATTCCGCCAAATGCGGAAGTAGGGTCTGTTTGGTAAGCGCGATTGTAACTTTCAAGTAAATTATCTGTGGAGGCCACGCCACAAGGATTGGCGTGTTTGACAATCACGCAGGTGGGTGCATCGGAAAAAGACTTAACGCATTCTAGGGCGGCGTCAGCATCGGCAATGTTGTTATAAGATAAGGCTTTTCCTTGCAATTGTTGGGCGGCGGCTAAGGTGCCTGACGCCGGATCGGCTTCACAATAAAAAGCGGCATTTTGGTGAGGGTTTTCACCGTAACGCATGATTTGTGATTGTTTGAATTGTAGATTCAGAATTTCCGGGAAAGGGTTGTCGTCAATCTTATTTAAGTAGCCGGCTATCGCGGTATCATACTGTGCTGTATGTTCGAAGCTTTTTCGTGCTAGTTTGAAACGGCTTTCTTGTGATAGAGCGCCCTGGTTGGCGGTGAGTTCATCAAGGGTGTTTTGATAGTCGCTTGGGTCCACGATCACTGAAATGCTGGCATGATTTTTAGCAGCGGCGCGAATCATGGTCGGGCCGCCAATATCTATATTTTCGATGGCGGTTTCAAAAGAACAATCTGGTTTTGCAATGGTTTGTTGAAAGGGGTATAAGTTGACTACAACCATATCAATAGGAAGAATGCCGTGTTCTGCCATAACCGTGTCATCAATGCCACGGCGGCCTAATATGCCACCATGCACTTTGGGGTGTAATGTCTTGACGCGCCCCGACATCATTTCAGGAAAACCCGTATAGTCGGAGACTTCTGTGACCGGAATACGATGTTCGGCCAATTGCTGGGCAGTGCCGCCGGTGCTGAGTATTTCAATACCCAGGTCATGTAGATGGCGTGCAAAATCAATAATGCCGGTTTTGTCTGAGACACTGATGAGCGCGCGGCTTATTTTAAGATCCATAATATAGTTTTTAGGTTCAGTTAAGGATAAAGGTTAAGAGATATGGTGTTGAGCGATCTTTTTTCTTAAGGTGCTGCGACTTATCCCCAGTATTTTAGCGGCTTTAGATTGATTGTGGCCAACGTGCTCTAAGGTCACCTCAATCATGGGCTTTTCAACTTCTCGGATGACAATAGCGTAAAGATCATCGCTTTCAGAGTCGTTTAGGCGTTCGAGATAGTCCATGACTGTCATTCTGACATGTGAGGCTAAAGGTGTTGTTTTAGGGTGAGTGCTTTTATCGGTCATGATTATTCGTTAAATAATTTGAATGCATGATTAACCCAATGCATTTGTTCTGTCGGAATGAGTGCTTGGTTAATTTTATGTTTCAATGGGCTTGGAATGAGGCCTATAGAATTGAAATACCAGTTGATATGTTTTCGGGCTATTTGAACGCCCATTTTATCACCGTAGAAACGGTAGAGTGTTTCCAAGTGGTGTTGTAAGGTAATTTGTTTTTTTGCCAAAGGAATGGGGGGCAGAAGTTCACCGTGATTCAGGTAATGATTTATTTCTGTGAATATCCACGGGCGTCCTTGTGCTGCCCGACCAATCATGATCGCATCGGCTTGGGTATAGTCTAATACGGCTTTCGCTTTTTGAACGCTATTAATGTCGCCGTTAGCAATAATGGGGATGAGGCTTTGTGATTTAATTTTTTTAATGGTGTCGTATTCAGCATTACCGGAAAATCGGCATGCACGAGTTCTGCCATGAATGGTGAGCGCGGCAATGCCTGATTCTTCAGCAATTTTGGATATTTTGAGTGCGTTTCGGTTCTCAATATCCCAGCCGGTTCTGATTTTTAGTGTAACGGGTAAGTCAACAGCGTTAACAACGGCATCAAGAATTTTACCGACCAGAGATTCATTTCTTAATAAGGCTGACCCGGCCGCTACGGCGCATACTTTTTTAGCCGGACAGCCCATGTTGATATCAATAATTTGAGCGCCTTGGTCGGCATTGTAATAGGCAGCAGCAGCCATTTGTTCAGGGTCGGTACCCAGGATTTGAACCACGCGTGGTTCTGTTTCCCCGCTGTGGTTGCTTTTTAATTGGGTGCGGTAGTGGTTTCGTAGCTTGGGATTGGATGAAACCATTTCTGAAACAGTGAGGCCGGCACCAAAATTCTTGCAGAGTTGCCTGAACGGGCGATCTGTTACACCCGCCATTGGGGCTAAGAAAAGATTGTTTTTTAAGTGGATGGAGCCAATTAGCATAATAAAACCTAAATTTCAGAGGGGAATTATACTGTTAATTAGTACGTATTAGTAGTCTGTGCGCTAAAGAGACGAAAATATGTGCGCTTTAAGCGGGTGGGTCGAAACGGAGTAAAGTCACTAAAATGCAGGAAAGTACTATTGTTTGCCGCTGAAAAACATTGATATGGACAAATGTGGCTAATTTAGGCAAAATGAACCGTCGGGCGGGGATTGCCTTGAACTTAAATAAACAATAGAGGGTGTGAGTAGGGGTTAAATGGCACAGATAACGGTAATTAATGGACCTAATCTTAATCTTCTAGGTACTCGAGAACCTGAGCTCTATGGCCATGCTACGCTTGCCGATATCCATAGTAATTTAGAGCTATCAGCAACGCAATTAGGGCATGGGCTCAATTTTTATCAAAGTAATGCCGAACACGAAATTATTGAATTAATTCATCAAGCAGGTTCTGGCAGTGTTGATATGTTAATTATTAATCCGGCTGCATTTACACATACTAGCGTGGCAATTCGTGATGCTATGTTAGGTATCAGAATTCCTTTTATTGAGGTTCATTTATCTAATGTGTATGCTCGGGAAGCTTTTAGAAAACATTCTTATTTATCAGATATAGCCGAGGGGGTTATTTCTGGGTTTGGCGAAAATAGCTACTATATGGCTTTAACGGCCGCACATCAAATTCTACTCGCGAGATAAGATCATGGATATTAGAAAAATAAAAAAATTAATTGAAATAATTGAAGAATCTGACATTGCTGAATTCGAAATGACTGAAGGTGAAGAGTCAGTTCGGATCAGTAAGTATTCGACTAATGCTGTTATGGCACCACTAGCAGCACCTGCTCTGGTAGCACCGGCCCCTGTGGCAGCAGCGGTCAGTGAGGGGCAACAAGAACCGGCAGCTGAAGAATACGTGGGTCATGTTGTAAATTCTCCGATGGTAGGTACTTATTATGCATCCGCATCACCCGGCTCAAAGGTTTTTGTTACGGTGGGCCAGACTGTTAATGCAGGGGATACGCTGTGTATCATCGAAGCGATGAAGATTTTAAATCAAATTGAAGCAGAAACCAGCGGCACGGTCACCAAAATTTTGGTTGAAAATGCGCAAGCCGTTGAGTATGGGCAGCCACTTTTTGTCATTGATTAACAGAAGCGCTTTACTAACCAATCGAATTTAAATAGATAAAAACAATGTTTGATAAAATCGTTATTGCTAATCGGGGCGAAATTGCGCTACGAATTTTACGGGCCTGTCGTGAGTTGGGTGTTAAGGTCGTCGCCGTTCATTCTGACGTAGACAGAAATTTAAAGCATGTTCGTTTGGCGGATGAATCTGTTTGTATTGGTCCTGCGCCTTCGAGTGAAAGCTACTTGAATATTCCTGCGTTGATCAGTGCCGCCGAGGTAACTGATGCGGAAGCTATTCACCCGGGTTATGGCTTTTTATCAGAGAATGCTGCGTTTGCAGATAAAGTAACAGAGAGTGGTTTTGTCTTTATTGGACCTACTGGCGATACCATTCGTAAGATGGGTGACAAGATTGAGGCAAAGCGTGCAATGCAAGCGGCTAATATACCTTGTGTTCCCGGGAATGGTGATCCTTTAACAGCGCATGCTGAAACGAATTTAAAAATGGCTCGGGAAATTGGATACCCGGTTATTATTAAAGCGGCAGGCGGTGGTGGCGGTCGTGGTATGCGTACGGTTCATACGGAAGCCTCGTTGTTAAATGCTATTTTATTGACAAAAACTGAAGCGGGTACGGTATTTGGTAATGATACGGTCTATATGGAGAAGTTTCTTGAAGATCCGAGGCATATTGAGTTCCAGATTTTGGCCGATATGCACGGCAATGCCATTCACCTCGGTGAGCGCGATTGCTCAATGCAACGGCGCCATCAAAAAGTAGTCGAGGAAGCGCCAGCTCCGGGCATTACAGAAGAGCAGCGTAAAATAATGGGGGAGCGTTGTGCCAAGGCCTGTGTTGATATTGGTTATCATGGTGCTGGGACTTTTGAGTTTTTGTACGAGAATGGCGAGTTCTTCTTTATTGAAATGAATACCCGTATTCAGGTTGAGCATCCGGTCACTGAAATGGTCACCGGTGTGGATCTTGTTAAAGAACAGTTACGTATTGCAGCCGGTGAGCGCTTGTCAATTACCCAAGATCAAGTTCGGTTAACGGGGCATGCTATTGAGTGTCGCCTTAATGCGGAAGACCCTAAAACTTTTATGCCTTGCCCCGGGACTATTGATACGCTTCATTTTCCGGGCGGCCCGGGTATTCGTTGTGAGACTCATTTGTATAATGGTTATACCGTTCCACCGCATTATGACTCTATGATTGGTAAATTGATTGCGCATGGGGATAACCGGGACAGTGCTATTGCCAGAATGCGGACAGCTTTGGAAGAAATGATTGTGGGTGGAATCAAAACCAACATCCCTTTGCAGCGTGAGATAATGGCCGATAATGCTTTTGCTGTCGGTTCTCAAAACATTCATTATTTGGAAAAAAAGCTAGGGATGTAACATCGTTTTTTACAGTTGTCGTGGCGACTAGAATAGTTTTCTTAGCCACGATTGACTCTATTGCTAGGGCGTATTCATGAGTTGGAAACAGTTATCTGTTATCACAGATAAGCAGTATGCCTCGGCATTGTCGGATTTATTTAGTCAGTTTGGTGCGCTTTCGGTGACGTATTTAGATGCCCTTGATGAGCCTATTTTTGAGCCTGAACTGGGACAAACAAAGATTTGGGAACAAACGCGTGTTGTGGCCTTGTTCGAGATGTCTGTTTATGCAGAAGTTTTAGAATCTTTGGTGTGTCAGCAGTTTCCTGACGCGGCATTAAAAGACTGGCGTCTTGATATCTTACAGGATCAAATTTGGGAACGGGCCTGGATGGCGCATTTTAAACCGATGTTATTTGGCGATAAGTTGTGGGTTTGCCCCAGTGGTTCTGAACAAGAGTCGCCCAAAACCGTTTGTATGACCTTGGATCCAGGACTTGCTTTTGGGACGGGCACGCATGCCACAACAGCCTTATGTTTGGAATGGTTAGCGTGCTTTGATTTGAGTGGAAAGACAATGCTTGATTATGGTTGTGGTTCGGGTATTTTAGCGATTGCAGGGGTGTTGTTGGGTGCTCGTCATGTTTCTGCAGTGGATATTGATACGCAAGCGATTACGGCAACGAAAAATAATGCGGAAAAAAATAATATTGGTTCGAATATAGATTGTTATTTGCCCGTTGATTGTCCGGCGCTTCAGGTTGATATCGTGGTTGCTAATATTTTAGCTAATCCCCTGATTGAGATGGTTCAGCCAATTTTAACCTTCTTAAATTCTGGCGGGCATTTAGTGCTTTCAGGGATTCTTAGTGAGCAGGCAGGTCATGTTTTGGACGCCTACAGCCCCTTTTGTCAATTGCAGGAGCCCGTTTATGAGGGTGATTGGTGTCGTATTGTAGGCATAAAGATTTAGTTTGTATGAATTAATTCTTGTAATTCCAGCAAGGATATCTCACCAGCATGGGTTTTTTGAATAGCGCCATCTTCATCGATAAAAACAGTAAATGGTACGGCATTGGCGCGATTACCCATTGTGGTGGAAAGTGTAATACCGTCATCACCGGCAATCAGCACGGGAAAGTTAATCGGGTAATCTTTTAGAAAAGACTGAACAGATTGCTGGTCCTCAATGGCGATACTAATAACCTGTACATTATTAGTGGTTGAATTATTTTGTAGTGTTATCAATGCGGGGATTTCTTTTCGACACGGTGGGCACCAGGTTGCCCAGAAATTAATGACGCGTTTTTTTCCGGCCCAGTCAGCGAGGGAACGGGGCGTATTGGATAAATCCGGTAAAGTTATTTTATCGAGTGGATGCGCTGTGTGAGTTATTGCAGACGGATATTGTTGGCTTAAAAAGCCCAGTAAAAGGCCAATAATAGCAACGCCAATTAGAGTGCCGCGGGTAGCATTGGGGGACATTAGTGCGCTTGTTTAAGATGGTTTAAGAAATCATCAGCGGTTTTGTAACCGACCAGACGTAAATGTTCTTGTTCATTTTTATCGGCATCAAAAAATAAGATGGCAGGCGGTCCGATGAGGTTGAAATGTTTTAATAAAGCATTGTCATCGGCAGTCATTGCAGTGACATCTGCTTGTAATAGCATAAACTGAGAGAGTTCTTTTTGCACCCGGTTATTGGAGAAAGTATACGCTTCCATTTCTTTGCAGGAGATGCACCAGTCCGCATAGAAATCCAGCATAACCCACTGCTGCTGTTGTTTTGCTTGCGCTAGTTTCTGGTTCAGTTCATTTAGCGAACCAATCGATTCGAATTGAGCGGGCTGTTTGGATGTTTGGGTCGTTTGACTAAAATGTTGTAAGGGTTGCAAAGGATTCGTGTTGCCGCTGGCAATGCCGATGATTAAAATGACACCGTAAATAAGCATCATTAAGCCAACCCCTTTCCACAGTTTATTCCAGCCACTGCTTGGCTGGGGTAGTGGGTCTATGGCGTGCATGTAAATCGCAGGAATAATGAGTAGTGAAGCCCAAAGGCCCATCATGATAGGGGCAGGCAAAATACGGTCCAGCATCCAGACGGCTACGGCCAGCATAGCAACACCGAATATAGACTTAGTGGTGTTTAGCCAGACCCCTGACTTGGGTAAGAAAGATCCTGCTGAGACGCCAATGGCCAGTAATGGAACACCCATACCCATGCCCATCAGGAAGAGCGCTGAGCCACCGAGGAGAACGTCGCCCGTTTGGCCAATATAAATTAACGCTCCGGTCAACGGTGCGGCAACACAAGGGCCCACAACCAATGCGGATAGCGCCCCCATAATGGCAGCACTGATCATGCCGTTGTTTTTTTGCTGATTGCTAATGCGATTAATACGGTTTTGTATTGACTGTGGTAACTCTAGGTTGTAGAAGCCAAACATGGATAGCGATAAGAGGATGAAAAGGCCACTAAATGAAGCGATAATCCAAGGTTGTTGTAATTCAGCTTGTAGGTTACTGCCGAACAAGGCGGCTAAAATACCAAAGGCGGTATAAGCAACAGCGCCCGCTAAGACATAGCTTAACGAGAGTAAAAAACCTCGCCGTGCCGTGACAGGCTCTTTTTGTCCGACAATAATGCCAGAAATAATGGGAATCATCGGAAAGATACACGGGGTAAAAGCGAGTAGTAGCCCAAAGCCAAAAAAGCTGGCTAAAATTAACCCATAGCTTTGGTTACTTAAATCCTGCGCTATTTGATCTTGTTCAGAATAGCTTTTTACAGTGGGTTCCAGCGTTATGGGGCTGCTATTTGTTGTTATGGTGCTGGGAGTAATCGTCAGGGTTTTAGTCATTGGCGGATAGCAAACACCTACCTCTGCACAACCTTGGAAGCCGGCGGTTAATTCAAAAGGAACCGGTGGGTTTTTCGACTGCTCAACAGGGATGGAGAAACTGAGTGCATGATGAAATATTTCGACATCACCAAAGGCCTCATCTGACTTTGGCGTGCCATGTGGGATGCTGTAAGGCCCCAGTTTAACGCTGTCGGAATTAGGGGTTGAAAGAGATATTTTCTCTCGGTAGAGGTAGTAACCTTCAGCAATTTGCCAATGTACTTCGACGGTTTTGTGATCTAATGCTTGCGCGTAAAACTTGAATGCTTGTTCGGGAGGAAGCAGGTCGTTATTGCTGATAGCGTAGGTTTGTTGGCTCCCAAAAGCGAGCAGAATTAACCCAAAAAATTTTATGAGAGACATGAGTGGATCCAGTTAAGATAATCAGCTTGGCCGTGTTGTAGTGGTGTGGCAATTATTTCGGGTACATCGTAGGGGTGGTTAGTTAAAATGAGGTTCTCAATTTCAAGGTAATGCGCTTGGTCTGTTTTGAGTAATAATAACTGCTCTTGGTCAGTAATAACTTTACCCTGCCAGCGGTAAATAGATGTGATGTTGGGTACAATATTGGCGCAAGCGGCCAGTTCGTTCTCAATGATAGTAGTCGCTAGCTTTTCTGCAGTATCTTTATTGGGGCAAGTGCAATAAATAAGAATAAAATCAGAGGTCATGGTTGGTTCACATAAAAACATTTAACTGGCTATTATAAGGTGTTAGTGTGTATCACATTCAAGAAGTTTTTTAGTATTAACGCAATAAAGGTGAGATAAGAGTCATGAACCCTTTTAGAATTATGTTTTTAATATTTTTAGTGGTCCCCTTTCTGGAAATTTATTTTTTATTAAAGATGGGTGGTCTCATTGGTGTGTTTCCAACAGTGTTGTTGGTCGTTTTCACCGCTGTTTTGGGGGCATGGATGTTGCGTCAGCAGGGTTTTGAAACATGGCAGCGTTTTCAACAAGGCATGGCCAAAGGAAAAGTACCGGCAATGGAAATGTTGGAAGGTCCTGTTTTACTTGTTGGGGGAGCCTTTTTATTAACGCCGGGTTTTTTTACCGATATCACCGGTTTTCTTTGTTTAATACCGTATACCCGAAAAAAACTAGTGACTTATTTGATTGAGCGGCAATTAGTGGTTATGGCCGGTGGTGGCCCGTTTCAGCGACAAGGACAGACTCAATCGAAAGATGAAAATATCATTGAGGGAGAATATAAGAAAGGCGATGAGTAGAGGAAGATCATCAATCAGGGCAGTATTGTAAAACCTTAACGTTATACACTAATGCCCCGATGACCTTTTTTGAGGCGTTGCTTTATGTCTCTGAATCCATAGAATTTTTGCCTAAAGCGGAATAAGCAGGGCACCAACCCTTATAACCGGTAGCCATTAAGACCAGTGCTAACAGTAATAAAACAACACTCGCACTTATGATGGCGACAAGAAAGGCGATGGCACCGCCAATAAGACGTATTTTTTTCTCTTTATCGCCAATATTCATTTCGGGTTTTATCAGCTGCTTATAGTCAAAATTCATAAAAATATTACCTCGCTGTTATCGTGTTTTGTCTGGGGTTCACCTTTCATTTTGTTAGAATACGCTCAATTGTCATAAAAATATACTGTCACGCAGACTTGGATAGGGAAAAATACGCTTAATGGATGTTACGCATATAATTGAATCGTTAAATGACGCACAGCGTCAGGCGGTCACAGCACCTTCGCAGGCAGTATTGGTATTAGCGGGCGCAGGGAGTGGTAAAACACGCGTTTTAGTGCACCGTATTGCTTGGATGATTAAAACACAGGATCTTTCTCCACAAAGTATTTTAGCGGTGACCTTTACCAATAAGGCAGCGAGTGAGATGCGTAGCCGCATTGAGAAATTATTAGATTACTCAGCACAAGGGATGTGGGTTGGGACCTTTCATGGATTAGCACATCGATTGCTTAGACGTCATGCGCATGAGGCAGGTCTCCCAGAAACTTTTCAGGTTATTGATTCCGATGATCAATTACGGATGATAAAACGATTGTTGAAAGCATTGGCTTTGGATGAGGCGCGTTGGCCACCACGGCAGGTGCAAGGCTATATCAATACACAAAAAGAAGAGGGGCGGCGAGCACGGCATATAGCGGAGAGTGGCGATTTGTATCAGCGACAGATGTTGACTCTTTATCGTGAATATGAGCAAACTTGTCTGCGCTCCGGGCTAGTTGATTTTGCGGAACTATTACTTCGAGTTCATGAGTTGTTACGTGATAATGAGCAATTGTTGCAGTTTTATAAGCAGCGCTTTTTGCATGTGCATGTCGATGAATTTCAAGATACCAATACGATTCAATACGCCTGGTTACGTTTGTTAACTGAAGGCCAGAATAATTTGTTTGTTGTGGGCGATGATGATCAATCTATCTATGGCTGGCGCGGGGCAAAGATAGAGAATATTTATAGTTTTCAAACGGATTATCCGAACCATTCGGTGGTGCGTTTAGAGCAAAATTATCGGTCAACTGCAAACATTCTCAATGCGGCTAATGCTTTGATTGGTCATAACCAAGGGCGAATGGGTAAAGAATTATGGACTGATGACGGAGCAGGGGATCCGATTTCATTGTATGCCGCATTTAATGAGCAAGATGAAGCTTATTTTGTGGTCGAACGGATTAAGAAGTGGGTGGAATTAGGTGGGTTACGGTCTGAAACGGCTATTTTATATCGTTCGAATGTCCAATCGCGCTTATTTGAAGAACGGTTAATGTCCGGAGGGATCCCTTATCGAGTTTATGGGGGCTTACGGTTTTTTGAGCGTGCCGAAATTAAGAATGCTTTGGCTTATTTACATCTCATCGCCAATGCTAATAATGATTCTGCATTTGAGCGTGTTATTAATGTTCCTAATCGAGGTATTGGTCCTAAAACAATTGAAGACCTTCGCGGTGTCGCGCGTGATGAGCAGATTTCATTGTGGCAGGCGGCGAGAAAATTAGTCACCTCCGGTGCCGTAACGGCCAGAACGGAAAGGGTTCTAAATGGTTTTATTGATGTCATTAATAACTTAAGTGAACAAGCAGAAGGCTTGGCGCTCTATGAAAAGGTACAGCAGGTCGTCGAGCATACCGGCTTGATTGATTTTCATAAAAAAGAAAAAGGCGAAAAAGGCGAGGCTAGAGTTGAGAACTTACAAGAACTAGTGAATGCGGCGCGTCAATTTGATTATGAAGAAGATAATGCTGAAGGCCTTAACGAGTTGGATTTGTTTTTGGCCCATGCTGCTTTAGAATCCGGAGAAGCGCAGGGTGATCAATACGATGATTGTGTTCAGTTAATGACCTTACATTCGGCCAAGGGGCTGGAGTTTAAATTAGTTTTTATTGTGGGTGTTGAGGAGGGTTTATTTCCTTCGCCACGTGCTATTGAGGACCCGGGGCGCTTAGAGGAAGAGCGTAGGCTTTGTTATGTGGGGATCACACGAGCCATGCAGGTATTATATTTGAGTTATGCTGAATCTAGACGAATTTATGGGCGCGATACCTACCCAAGGTGTTCTCGTTTTATTAAAGAAATACCGAGTGAACAACTTCAGGAAATTAGAATGGGTACGACAATTAGTCGGCCGGTTTCAGTCAGTGGTTCCAGAATTTCGACTCATTTGCAGAAGACGGTTTTTCAGTTGGGACAGCGTGTGAGTCATGTGAAGTTTGGAGAAGGTGTGGTCTTGCAAGTTGAAGGCGAAGGTGCGCAGGAGCGTGTACAAGTTAATTTTACCGACGTCGGAATGAAATGGTTAATGTTAGCCTATGCGAAATTAGATGCGATTTCTTAGATAAGCATTTTTTGGTAATGATTAGCGGCTGTTGGTAGGTATTAGGGGTATGCAGAACGGTGGTGTAATAATCGATACAGTGCAGGTAAAACAAGGAGTGTTAGTAATGTTGACGACACAATACCACCAATGACGACTGTCGCTAAAGGACGTTGAACTTCAGCGCCAATACCGGTGTTAAGCGCCATCGGAATAAAACCTAAAGAGGCCACTAATGCGGTCGTTAAGACGGGGCGTAGGCGGGTTAAAGCGCCTTCAATAATAGCGGATTCCAGGCTTAATCCTTTTTTTCGTAAGTCGCTGATAAAGGCAACCATGACTAAGCCATTGAGGATAGCAATCCCAGAGAGCGCAATAAATCCAACCGCAGCAGATATTGAAAAAGGAATGTCACGGAAAATGAGGGCTAAAATGCCACCTGTTAGCGCCAAGGGTACGCCTGAAAAAATAATGAGTGTATCTTTTATGGAATTGAGAGCTAATAATAACAATCCAAGTATGAGTACAAGGGTAATCGGAACCACGATTGAGAGACGCTGCGATGCAGACTTGAGTTTCTGAAAAGTACCGCCGAATTCAATCCAGTAGCCAGCGGGTATTTGAACAGATTGTTTAATAGATTCTTTTATGTCAGCGACAAAGTGACTGAGATCCCGGTTGCGAACATTAGCAGTAATAACGACACGGCGTTTGCCGTTCTCACGGTAAATTTGATTGTATCCGGTAACCCGTTTCACTTCGGCCAGTTCATCTAAAGGAATATAGTCACCCTGGGTTCGGTGGATAGGAAATTTTTTTAACTTATCGATATTTGTTCGCAGGTGTTCGGGGAGCCGTACGACGATAGGGGTGCGTCTATCGCCTTCATAGAATTGGCCGGCAATACGTCCGCTAAGGGCAATAGAAAGTTGTTCCTGTATTTCTTCAATACTGATGCCGAATTGTGACAACCTGTTTCGTTTAGGTTGTATGGTTAGGACCGGTAGTCCTGTGGCTTGTTCAACGGCAACATCGACGGCGCCTTCGATAGGGCTGATGGCTTTTTCAATGTTATGGCCTAAAGTAATCAGTTGGTCAAAGTCATCACCAAAAACTTTGACAGCGACTTCAGTCCTGACTCCGGCAAGTAATTCATTGAAGCGCATTTGAATCGGTTGTAAAAATTCATAGCGATTCCCCGGCAAGGGGTCAACAAGGGTTGCAAGCTCATTGATGAGTTGTGTTTTTGATTTATAAGGGTCAGGCCATAATGCTCTGGGTTTTAAGATAATGAAGTTATCAGCCACGCTGACTGGAACCGCATCGGTTGCTATTTCAGCCGTTCCTATTTTTGCAAAAATACGTTCGACTTCGGGGAGGTCTTTTATTCTTTCTTCGAGAGGTCGTTGGAGCTCGATAGCTTGTTCGAGAGAGGTTCCAGGAATTCGCAGCGCATGCATTGCAATATCGCCTTCATCAAGATTAGGGATAAATTCACTACCGAGATTAGTAGCGGCATAACCGCAAACCATTACCAATGTAGCGGCGACACACACAACATTCCAGCGTTTTTTAATCGCCATATGTAATAGGGGGTGATAAAAATAATGTGCCTTTTTCATCAGTACATTTTCTTTTTCAACCAAGGGTTTTGTAAATAAGAATGCGATGCAGGCTGGAACGAATGTAATCGATAATAACATGGCGCAAGTTAAGGCAATAACAACGGTTATTGCCATCGGATGAAACATTTTTCCTTCTACGCCAGAGAGGGTGAAGATAGGAATATAAACAACGGTGATAATGAACACACCAAATAAAGCGGGGCGAATGACTTCTTTGGTCGCCTTAAAAACGAGGGTTAAGCGTTCTTCAAGTGTTAGCGGGGTCGTATTTTGGCTTAGTTTCCGTAGGCAGTTCTCGACGATAATAATTGTGCCATCGACAAGTAAACCAAAATCTAAAGCACCTAAACTCATTAAGTTAGCGCTGACTTGTGCTTGTACCATCCCGGTGACCGTCATTAACAGGGTGATAGGGATAATCATGGCGGTTAATAAGGCGGCTCGGGCATTTCCTAGAAATAGGAATAGGATGATGATGACCAGTAGTGCGCCTTCAATTAAATTGGTTTGCAGTGTTTTTAGGGTTTTGTTGACAAGAGTCGTCCGGTCATACACGGCGGTTAGAGTGATTCCGGGAGGGAGAGACGCTTTAATGCTTTCAAGTTTCTCAGCAACAGCATTAGCAACAATACGGCTGTTTTCGCCAATAAGCATAAAGACGGTGCTCATAACAACTTCTCGGCCATTTTGAGTGGCAGCACCGGATCGAAGTTCTTTGCCTTCTGTGATATGAGCAACATGTTTGAGTTGAACCGGTTGACCATCCTTCTCGGTAATTAGGATTTCCCCGAGCATTTGAATGTTTTGAATTTGTCCGGGTACGCGTAGTAATAATTGTGTACCGTGGTTTTCGATAAAGCCAACGCCTTGATTTTTGTTGTTAGCAGCAATTGCGGTTATAAGGTCATTTTGGGTCAGCCCGAAAGCTAATAAATTATCGGGCTCAATGGACACTAATATTTCACGTTTAAAACCACCGATAGGGTTGATTTCAATAACACCGGGAACACGGAGTAGTTGCGGGCGGATAATCCAGTCATGAACCGAGCGAAGGTCCGTGGGTGAAATAAGAGAGCCATCAGCATGGGTAGCGTTGGGCTCGGCATCAACGGTAAACATGAAAATTTCACCCAGTCCCGTAGCAAGAGGGCCTAATAAGGGTTCAAGTGAAGAAGGAATCGTGCTTTTTGCAGCAAGGAGTCGTTCGTTAACCAGTTGACGGGCAAAATAGATGTCAGTCTCATCGGTAAAAATGATCGTGATTTGTGATAAGCCATAACGGGATAATGAGCGGGTATGGCTAAGATTAGGCAAGCCGGCCATCGCAGTTTCAAGGGGGTAGCTGACGCGTTGCTCGACTTCGAGTGGTGTGTATCCGGGGGCCTCGGTATTAATAACAACCTGAACATTAGTAATGTCTGGAACCGCATCAATCAGTAGTTTGGTGGAATTCCAGAGCCCTAACCCTACCAAGGCCGCTACCGTGAAAATAATCAGTAGGCGACGTTGAATGGCGAGGTGAATTATAGAATCAAGCATGTTAAGTGATTAGTGGTCGTGTAAGGCACCTGATTTTTCAATATCCGCTTTGATAATGTAACTGTGTTTAGAGACGTATTCGGCATTTGGTTTTAGGCCACTGAGAACTTCAGCCCACTCAGCGGTGATTACGCCTAATTCGAGCATACGGACCTCGTAGTCATTACCAATCTTTTCAAATACAACGGTAAAGTCTCTGAATGATTGTAATCCTGAGCGCTTAACGGCCAGCGGGGCTGGGTGTTGGGCAACCTCAATTTCACCGCGAACAAAGCGTCCGGCTAGGAGTTGGCCGCTTTCGTTGTTGTGTTGTGCACGTACAATAATCGATTGATTGGCGTGCACGATGGTATCAATTTGTTTCACAATGCCTGTAATGGGTTGGCTTTTACCATGAAGAAATAAAGAAACGCTGTTGCCTAAGCTTATTTTATCTTGATCCTCGGGAAAGACAGCCAGTTCACTGATTAAAATTGAATCATCAATGATGGAAAATAAAATACGATTATTAGTTTGTTCGCCGGGGTTGGCGTTTCGATGGTGAATGATGCCGTTAAGTGGAGAATAAATTTTAAACGGTTCAAGGGCTAAATTTCTTTTAACGGTGAGTAATAATTGGCCCTTATTAACGCGTTGGCCTACGGCGGCGGTAACGCTCTTAATAGTACCCTCGAAACGTGATTTTATTTCACGGGTATTCTCAGGGTGTGTCGTTAATTTCCCATAGGCGGAAATGGTACTTTTGAGTATTCTAGGGTGGGCGATAGCGGTTTCAATCGCTAATTTTTTAGCGATATCAGCTTGTATATGCGTGCGGCCTTCAAAGCTATTGTATTGCCAGTGATGATAGGTGCCGTGGTACTGAGCACGGATGGAAACCACAAATGAATGTGGTTCATAAATAAGATTGTTGCCACGAAGAAAATCTTGTTGTGCGGTGAAACTGATTTCGTTTTGGGTGCCGTCAAGGCGTGTCAGTGTGATGTCTAATGAAACCTCGGCAGGCTTAAGGGGCTGACCTTTCTCGGTTATCCAAGCTCGAAATTCAGGCGGAATACCATGTTCGTAGATAACAAGTTCGATAGCAAAATCATTATGTGTTAGAAGTTTGCCTTGGTGAGGGCCTTTTTCTGGGGCAATTGTGCCGGCCGGTGTCGTTGACTCTACCGTTGCCCAACCCAGGGAGCAGGTGGTTAGTAACAGTACCAATGTAAAAGTAGCACTCAGAAAGAAGCGAGGTAGTGTCATAAATTAGTTTTGTAGGCTGCTCCAGTGTTTTTGTTAGATTAACAGAAACACTGGAGGGATTGTTTTTTAAGGGCGTACAAAGCAACGGTTGTCTGCAAATTTTTTAGCGTCTTTAAGTTTTTTACGCAGTTGCTTGGCATGTTCTGGGTCTCTGAAAATACCCCCATTCTCACCGGGCGTACGGCGCATAAACGTAAAAGTTAAGGCTTGATCATATTCGTCGTGCGACATTTGGCTGGCTATTTTATCAATGCTGCAAATGCAGGGATACAAGGTTTCATAACGTAGCCCACCTTCTTTTTCTATGCATTGCAATACAAATTCGACTCGCGTTTGAGTCGGGTAGTCATTAATGACTTGGGGCTTTGATTGCGGTGGGCGGTTGCCTGTTAGGATGCATCCATTTAGTAATAAAAAAATTAAAAAGAAGCCGTATTTTAAAAATGATTTTTTCATGGTAGGTCCTAAGATTATTTATTATTCGGCGGCAAAGTTAATGATTTCTTTCACCTTATTGTTCATGGTGACAGAGAATTTATTTAATGCGGAATTATTTGTATTCGTAGGCAAAAGGCGAGATTTTATAATAACTTTGCCGGCATAGGTATAGGTTACGACATTACAGGGCATATGGCGAATAGCATGCGGAGAAAGTAGCAATAATTTTTTCGCCTGTGTGAGGTTGCAATATTGTATGGTGTCGTATTCGGGAAAAGGAATATCTTCGCGTTGACGAATAACTTTACCGATGCGGTTGTGCCCGGTAATTCTAAAGTTCTGTTCAGTAATGGCGATTTCGAGTTCGGCAAGTACGTCATCATAGGCTTTAAACGTTTCTGCTTGATAGTAATGCACGGTTTCACCGGTCGGCAGCAAGCTACAGGCAGGTTGTAGGAGTGCGGCTATGAGTATTAGTAGAAACCTGAACATCTTTAGATTGACATGGCATAGAATAAGGGTATTGGAACTTGAAGCTTAGCATTATGAACGATCAAACAAAAGTCACCGGGGTCATATTGGCGGGAGGCTTAGCTCGCCGAATGGGATTAGAGCAAGACAAAGGGCTTATTTTATTTCGAGAACGGCCGATGGTCACTTATGCGTTGAAGGCCATGGGGGGCGTGGCGGATTGTGTTGTCATTAACGCCAATAGAAATATTGAGTTATACCAGCGTTTTGGGGTGCCTGTTATTAGTGATGCCCAGTTAACTTTTGAGGGGCCTTTAGCAGGGATTTTGTCGGTTATGAGGGTCTGTGATACGGGGGTGTTAATGGTGATGCCGTGTGATAGCCCTTTAATCCAAAGTAGTCATTTAGTGCAATTAAAACAAGCGTTGCTTACATCCGGTGCTGAAATAGCCGTGGCGCATGATGGTGTTCGATTGCAACCGGTTTTTTTAGCGTTAAATACACATTTGCTTGAAAGTCTTCAGTTTTTTTTGTCTGAGGGACAACGAAAGATTGATGTTTGGTTGCGTCAACACACAGTGGTGGAAGTGGATTTTAGTGAAGAAGCTAAGGTTTTTCTGAATATTAATACCGTGCAAGAATTGGCTAACCTTGAGGATATTTAATGACAACGACATCGTTTAAACCGGAAATGACAGCGGCTGGGTTGAGCCACTCGGCGAGCGTATCGTGTCTTGATGAGCGTGGTGAACAGCAGGAAATTTATCTGGTAGGTGAACGAGCATTGACGATTTATGTCGACAAACAGGAGATTGTAACGTTAATGACCATTGGCTCACACCCAGAGCTATTAACCTTGGGGTATTTGAAAAACCAAGGTTTTTTTAACCGGTTAACGGAGCTTCAAGTTATTCAAGTGGATTGGGAAACGGAAGCGGTAGCGGTTGTTAGCGCGCAAGCCGACAGTGATTTTTCAGAGCAAATGAAGCGACGAACGGTGACCACTGGATGCGGTCAGGGCACGGTGTTTGGTCGACTGATGGAGAAGTTACAAAAGATTAAAGTACCCGATGTTAAGGTGAAACAGTCGACATTGTATGCCATGCTCGCAGCGCTCAATGCTTACAACGAAGTGTATAAGCAGTCGGGTGCTGTGCACGGTTGTGCTTTGTGCGAGGGGAGTCGAATTGAATTATTTGTAGAGGATGTTGGGCGTCATAATGCGGTGGATGTTATCGCCGGACATATGTGGTTGAATAATATTTCTGGGGACAATAAAATTTTTTATACCACAGGGCGGTTAACCTCAGAAATGGTGATTAAAGTGACGCAAATGGGGGTTCCTATTTTATTATCGCGTTCGGGTGCCACGCAGATGGGTTTAGCTATGGCACAACAAGCAGGGGTGACCTTAATTTCCAGAGCAAAAGGGCAGCGATTGTTGGTCTTGAACGGGGGTGATAAGGTTATTTTTGATGCGATACCTGAACGGCGTCGAAAAAGTGACCGTCAGGGTGTTTTGAGATAAATTGGGCTGATAACCTTTAGGTGTTTCTAGGGGCGGCAATGCGTTCTGCTAACGGTGGGTGGCTCTGGAATAACCGGCTTATGTATCGACCATTAATGCCGAAGGCAGCCCATTCATTAGACATTGTTTTGGGTGCACTGGTTCTTGGTAGCGCTTTTAAGGCCTTTATCCTTTTTTGTTGGCCGGCTAATTGAGCGCCACCGGTATCGGCTTTAAATTTACGGCGACGAGAAAACCGCATGACCCCGAGCAGCCTCGCTTTCCTCTCTTTTTGTACGGAGTAGTATTAGCTTTTGATAGAGAATTGACGTTCGTGAAATCAAGCCTGTTAACGGGGAAAATAACGTTAGGTTTAAGAGGTGATATCTTGGAAACAGTTAAAAAGGTGAGGGTGATTGAGCAGGAGTATCTATACCGTGGATTTCTTAGTTTAAAGCGTATTCGGCTACAACATACGTTATTTGAAGGGGGGTGGGATGAAGAAATTGACCGGGAATTGATTGATCGTGGCGATTGTGTGGCGGTTTTACTGTACGACCCAGATGTTGATGCGGTCGTGCTTATTGAACAATTTCGGGTCGGAGCATTGGGACATACCGAAAAACCTTGGTTAATGGAGATTGTAGCCGGTATGGTGGAGTCTGGAGAAAATCCTGAGTCAGTTGCTTATAGAGAGACTATTGAAGAAGCCGGGTGTGCGATTAAAGAACTTCGCTATATTTGTGAGTATTATAGTTCACCAGGAGCACTTTCAGAACGCATGATCTTGTTTTGTGGGCGAGTCGATTCTGCTCAGGTTGGCGGTGTTCACGGTGTTCCAACTGAACACGAAGACATTCAAACCTGGGTTATGTCTTTTGAAGCGGCTTTGGATTTAATGAGACAAGGGGTGATTAATTCTGCAACGCCGATAATTGCGCTTCAGTGGTTGGCGTTAAATAGAGAAGCGTTACAACGAGAGTGGCGTTCAAAGGAGTGAGTAGAAAGGGTTTGAGCGTTTCTTAGTGGTTGTTTATAAAGGCAGAGGTGTAGTGTTTTGGGCTCAATATCGTGTTTTGGGGGGGCGTACGGTTATCTTGTTCTGGGTAATCTTGATTGTAATGGAGTCCACGGCTTTCTTTGCGTTGTTGGGCACTCAGAATAATAAGTTCAGCAACAATAACGAGATTACGGAGTTCAAGGAGATCACTGGTGATGGTGAAATCGCTGTAATACTCATGAATTTCCGCTTTTAATAGTGTTATCCGCTCAAGGGCGCGATGAAGTCTTTTATCCGACCGTACAATGCCCACATAATCCCACATGACACGACGGATTTCATCCCAGTTATGGGCTATGATAACTTCTTCATTTGATTTGGCGACTTGCGACTCATCCCAAGGAGGGATAGTTGTTGGTACTGTTCTATTCGGGAGTTCTCGGAGAATGCTTTCAGCCGCTTGGTTAGCAAAGACAAGACACTCCAGCAGTGAGTTACTTGCCATTCGGTTGGCGCCATGGAGTCCGGTACACGCGACTTCACCAATGGCATAAAGACCTGAAATATCTGTTTTGCTGGCGCTATCTGTGACAATGCCGCCACAGGTGTAATGGGCAGCAGGAACAACGGGTATTTTTTGCGTCGTAATATCAATGTTAAATTTTAAACATTGTTGGTATATGTTTGGAAAATGACGTTGGATAAATGCCGGAGATTTATGGCTAATATCCAAGTAGACAAAATCAATACCGTATTTTTTTATTTGGTGATCAATGGCGCGGGCGACAATATCTCTTGGCGCTAGTTCTTCCCGCTGATCAAATAAGTGCATAAAGGGCTCGCCGTTGGGCAGTAAGAGTTTCGCACCTTCCCCTCGGATAGCCTCACTGATTAAAAAGGAACGGGCATCGGGATGGTATAAACAAGTCGGGTGAAATTGCATGAATTCCATGTTAGCAATGCGACAACCTGCTCGCCATGCCAGTGACAAACCATCGCCGGTAGCAATATCGGGATTACTGGTATAAAGATAGACTTTATTTGCGCCACCGGTTGCCAGCACAACAATGCGTGCGGAGATAGGAATAACCGTATTATTTTGGGAATCTAATGCATAAGCCCCGGTGACGTGACCCTCTGGAAACTGTCTAGATTTAACAGTCACTAAATCGATGGCATTGTGATGTTCTAGTAGTGTGATGTTAGCATGTTCTTGCGCCCGTTCCATGAGTGTTGAAATGACAGATTGACCCGTTGCATCAGCCGCATGCACAATGCGTCGATGAGAATGGCCGCCCTCACGGTTTAAATGCAAACGGGGTGAGTCGGGTCCATGACCGGCTTCGTGGGTAAAAGAAACCCCCTGATTGATAAGCCAGTCAATGCTTTGTCTACCCTGTTTAACCGTTAAGGAAACAATATCTGGGTCACATAAACCCTCGCCAGTTTTTAAGGTGTCTTGAATGTGAGAATCAATTGAGTCGGCATCATCAAAAACGGCTGAAATACCCCCTTGTGCATAGCGGGTATTACTTTCCTCGGTGGTTAATTTGGACAGTATAGTGACCCGGTGCAGGTCTGCTAGTTTAAGTGCTAATGTTAAGCCTGCGCCTCCACTGCCGACAATAAGCACATCTGTATAGGTGGAAGAGTAAGTGTTAGTCAAGGTCAAGGAGCCTGTAAAAAGAACCGATGTAAATAAAAGCTATTTTTAGCTAAAAACCTCGATGATGATACCTTTTTTTATGGTGTAATTGGGGAAGTTAAAAAAAACTGAAGGAAGATAGCGTTTATAGCGGTATTTTTTGTCTTCTTTAGCGAGGTGTGTGGTGCAAATTCAAGCAAAGACGAGTGACCAGTTTGATCAGGAACTTGTGTTACGCGTGCAGCGTGGCGATAAATCAGCTTATGATTTGTTGGTTCATAAGTATCAACACCGAATTACACAGTTAGTTAATCGTTATGTAAAAGACCCCAGCGAGGCGCAAGATGTGGCCCAAGAGGCTTTTATCAAGGCGTATCGGGCTATGGCTCGATTTAGAGGGGATAGCGCTTTTTATACGTGGTTATATCGGATAGCAATTAATACCGCGAAAAATTATTTAGTGGCACGGGCGCGTCGATCTTTTAATCATGAAGTTGATTATCAAGTTGCTGAGCACGGCGACAGTAGTCAGTATCTGAGTGATTTAAATACCCCCGAAAAACTTCTTCTCAATGATGAGATTATTGCCAATATTCAGGAGACACTCGACGAATTACCTAAAAATATGCGAGAAGTTATTGTTTTGCGAGAGCTTGACGGGTTAAGTTATGAGGAAATTGCTAAAAGTCTTGATTGTCCTGTTGGAACGGTAAGGTCGAGGATTTTTCGGGCGCGTGAGGCAATAGATAAACGATTGCAGTCATTACTTGAGACGTAGTTTTTAGGCGCTTGAGTGCTGTGTTTTCATAGGGTTAGTTGTTATTGGTTTGGGTTGTTTATGATAGAAGAACGTGTGGTTGTATCGAAAAAAGAATATGGACAGGTTTGGGTTCGTACATTGCCGATTGCAAGTTGTGGGGATTGTCAGCAAAAGTCAGCTTGTTCAACACCGTTAGTGGAAAAATTTTTGCAAAAGCGAGAGATTCTTGTTGAGACTGAGTTGGCGTTAGAATTAGGGGACCAGGTTGTTGTTGCGATTAATGAAGGCGATTTTCTTAAAGGTTCTGTTGTTCTTTATTTAATGCCGGTAGTCGCGTTGTTGATTGGGGCGGGGATGGGTGAGGTGATAGCGCCTTATTTTGTATCGGTAAGTGTTGATGTAGTTGTTGGCATTACGGGGATCGTGTCGTTTTTTTTGTCGTTATTTTTAATTTATCTGGGTCAGCAGTCAGTTTTTTGTAAGTCTTTTACTCAACCCGTTGTCTTGAAGAAAGTTTTGTAGCGTTGTTTCAGCGGTAAGGATGGGTGCCGGCAAGGTTTTTGTCTTGTAATTCTCTAAAGAGTCGCAATATTGGGTTTATAGGTATCGGTTAATGCGAGGTGGCTAAAAAGGTAGCGGCGGGCGAGTGCTTACTGAAATGGTTGTTTGTTTTAAGTCGATCAAGATAAGGTGGATGATTTTGGCCAAAATAATGAGGGTGAGATGGTTAGAAAAGTAGTCAGTGGGTTGAGTCTATTGTTTTGGATGGCAAGTTCGTCGGTGTTTGCTCAATTACCAGATTTTACGCAATTGGTAAAAGAACAAAGTCGCGCAGTAGTGAATGTCAGTACCGTGCATAAAGCCCCGGAAATTAATAATCAATCGGGTGGTTCATTGCAGCCTGGACAAGTTCCGATGGAAGAGTTTTTGAAACGCTTTTTTGAGGGGCAAGGTCAGCGACCGGGTCCGGGGCCACAGGGGCCACACGGAGGGCCAAGAGAATCTAATTCACTCGGGTCAGGTTTTATCATTTCTGAAGAGGGTTATATCCTAACGAATCATCATGTGATTCAAGGGGCTGACGAAATTATGGTTAAGTTATCTGATCGACGTGAATTAATAGCGACATTGGTGGGTTCAGATCCTCGTACGGATGTTGCCTTGTTAAAAGTGCAAGCGCATTCTTTGCCTGTTGTTCAAATTGGTCAGGTTGATGCCTTACAAGTTGGAGAATGGGTGTTAGCGATTGGCACCCCTTTTGGCTTTGAGCATTCAGTAACAGCAGGTATTGTTAGTGCTAAAGGGCGTAGCCTCCCGGGGGATAATTATGTGCCCTTTATTCAGACGGATGTGGCTATTAATCCAGGTAACTCAGGCGGTCCTTTATTTAATCTTAAAGGTCAGGTCATTGGTATGAACTCCCAGATTGTTAGTCGGTCGGGCGGGTATATGGGGCTTTCGTTTGCCATTCCAATAGATGTGGTTATGACGATTGTCGAGCAGTTAAAAGGCGGTGGTCAAGTGGCCAGAGGGTGGTTGGGTGTTCATATACAAGATGTTACCAGTGATTTGGCAGAGTCTTTTGGGATGGACCGACCTTATGGTGCTATTGTTGCGAAAGTGCTTCCCGAGGGTCCTGCGGCGCAGTCAGATTTACAAGCAGGCGACGTGATTATTGAGTTTGAAGGGAAAGCGATTGAGCTGTCATCAGAATTGCCACCGTTGGTCGGGGTAACGCCGGTTAACAAGGTCGCTACATTGAAGCTGGTTCGAGCGGGTAAAGTTAAGATGATCACGGTTAAGATTGGTTTATTACCTGAGCGGTCTCAACGTGCTGTGGCGAGTACACAGAAATCCCTTCAAGTGTCGAATAGGCTGGGTTTGGTTGCTGTTGAGTTGACTCCCGAACAAAGAAACCAGCTGCAATTGTCGAGCCAGGGCGTTCTGGTTCACAGTGTGTTAAAGGACCCGGCTAGAGCGGCTGGAATACAACCGGGCGATGTGATTTTAAGAATTCAGAATAATGTCGTTCGTAACTTGGCTGCATTTGATAAAATAGTGCAGGGTTTACCCGTGGGCAAGTCAATTTCTATATTGATTGAGCGTCAAGGTAGGCGTTTGTTTTTACCAATCAAAATAGATAAATAACAGTGGATCAAAAAAATATACGGAATTTCTCAATTATCGCTCACATCGATCATGGGAAATCAACATTGGCAGATCGTTTTATTCAGGTTTGTGGCGGCTTAACTGATCGTGAAATGGAGTCGCAGGTTCTTGACTCTATGGATTTGGAGCGTGAGCGAGGTATTACCATTAAGGCGCAAAGTGTGACCCTAGATTTCCAATCAAAAACAGGGGAAACCTATCAGTTAAACTTTATTGATACACCTGGGCATGTGGATTTTTCCTATGAGGTATCAAGATCCTTAGCCGCTTGTGAGGGTGCATTATTAGTTGTGGATGCAGCGCAAGGGGTTGAGGCGCAAAGTGTGGCTAATTGCTATACCGCCATGGAGCAAGGCTTGGAAGTGCTTCCGGTTTTAAACAAGATTGATTTGCCATCAGCAGAGCCTGAGCGCGTTGTTAAAGAAATAGAGGATATTATTGGAGTCCCGGCAGATCATGCATTGAAAATCAGTGCTAAGACGGGCGTAGGTATAGAAGACGTTCTAGAACAATTGGTTGAAAGAATACCAGCGCCCGGCGGGGATGGCGCGAATCCATTACAAGCCTTAATTATTGACTCTTGGTTTGATCCTTATTTGGGTGTGGTGTCATTGATTAGGGTTATGAATGGCTCTGTTCGTCGAAAACAGAAAATTCAGTTAATGTCTACAGGGCGCACGTTCTTAGTGGAACAAGTCGGTGTGTTTTCGCCAAAAAGAGAAAACAGAGCGGTCTTAGGGTGTGGAGAAGTAGGTTTTTTGGTTGCCGGTATCAAGGATATTTTTGGTGCGCCGGTCGGTGATACGATCACTTTACTTGAAAATCCTGCGTTAGAGCCTTTAGAAGGTTTTCAGCAGGTTCAGCCTCGGGTCTTTGCAGGGCTTTATCCGGTGACTTCGGATGATTATGAAGGGTTGCGTGAGTCACTTGATAAATTACGGTTAAATGATGCGGCATTACAGTTTGAACCGGAAACGTCAGAGGCTTTAGGTTTTGGGTTTCGTTGTGGTTTCTTAGGGATGCTCCATATGGAGATTATTCAAGAGCGACTGGAGCGTGAATATGACCTTAATTTAATTACAACGGCACCGACAGTCGTCTATGAGGTTGCGTTACATAATGGCGAGGTGATGTTAATTGATAACCCGTCTAAATTGCCCGATGCTGGGACGGTTTTGGAGATCAGAGAGCCGGTGATTGAAGCTAATATATTAGTTCCTCAGGAGTATTTAGGGGGCGTTATAGGGCTTTGTGTCGAGAAGCGGGGTGTTCAAAAGAATATGCAATATACGGGGTCGCAAGTTTCATTAAGTTATGAGTTGCCACTGAGCGAAGTTGTTTTAGACTTCTTTGACCGATTAAAGTCAATCAGTCGAGGTTATGCCTCTTTTGATTATGAGTTTAAGCGCTTTCAAGCCGGTGATTTGGTTAAGCTAGATATACTGATTAATGGCGACCGTGTGGATGCCTTGTCGTTAATTATTCATCGCGATGGGATTCAATACAAAGGTAGGGATTTGGTCGATAAAATGAAAGAATTAATTCCTAGGCAGATGTTTGATGTTGCCATTCAAGCCGCAATCGGTGCCAAGGTGGTCGCGCGCTCTACGGTTAAGGCCATGCGAAAAAATGTTACCGCTAAGTGTTATGGTGGGGATATCTCTCGTAAAAGGAAGTTGCTCGAAAAGCAAAAAGCCGGTAAGAAGAGAATGAAGCAGGTTGGGCGAATTGATATTCCTCAAGAGGCATTTTT
>DUCI01000091.1 GCA_012959905.1 Methylococcaceae bacterium
CTGCACTGAAATGCCACGGTTTATTTTTATCGGCTCACTTAACCGCGCACAGGAATTATTTGAACAAATCGGTACCACCACAGACCGTGACTTTTGCCCTTCTCTTGCTTGGAAATTTTTAGATACCCTCGCAGGGTTACCCCATATAACCCCTGCAACCCGTGAAACCTGGATACCGCAATCCATTAATCTGGATACCTTAGGGGCAATCAGTTTTAAAAAAGGCTGTTATACCGGACAGGAAATTATTGCCCGTACGCACTATAAGGGCAAAGCTAAAGCGTCCATGCATCATGCTACCCTGAGTGGCAATATAGCGATAAGCCCGGGTTTAAAATTATTTAATGTTGACTCTGACAATGACCAGAGTATTGGCGAGGTAGTTAACGCGTTACAAATAGACGCCACTTGGCACTTGTTAGTGTCTGTTAAAAACAAACAAAAAGATGCTGACCATATCTTTATTGAAGGCCATCAATCAGCTTTTATTTCGTGGCAATAAGCCTCAAGCCAACCCGCCTTACCGGTGTGTCTCTAAATAGCGTTGCAGGCCTTTAAAGATTAATTCGGCATCAACCACACAAGAACGATCCAGCGCTTGTTCTAGCCGTAGCGCCTCGCCACCGGTTAGAATCAGTTGAAATGATTCTCCTTCTGTGTGCTCAAGATCATGAATGACCTTTTCTACTAACCCAGCTGCCGCCAACACAGAACCGTTCGCGATGGCCGCTTCGGTTGCCTTACCCAAGGTTGGTTTAAACGGTGCATCGCCCGTCGATAACGCAAAGGTGTTTTCCGAAAGACTACGCTGCATTAATGAAAATCCCGGGATAATCAGCCCCCCTAAGTGTTGTCCTTTTCGGTTCAGCGCATCGACCGTTATGGCCGTACCACAATCAACCACCACAAGCGGTTTTAAAGACTGTGTCCAACTCGCAATAAGGACTAACCAGCGATCCACGCCGAGTTTTTCAGGGTGCCGGTAACTATTGGTTACCCCACAACAGGTTTCCTCTGCACTCGCCGTTACACAGTGCACCTTAGGCCAGAGCCGTTGACACAAATCGATCAGCGCTTGGGTGACCTTAACACCCGTCACATTGGAGATAACCACCGTGTTGACGGTCTCAAATTCTTGCCATGTTGCGGCAAGCGCCTCGAGATAATTTTCTGTCTTAGAGAGCCGTTGGTGTGACAACGCCTCCTGTTGATCGCTCACCACCCATTTAAGCTGACTATTGCCAACATCAATTAATAATGTAGTCATGCGATATCAACACTTATTTCACCGGAATTATACGCCTGTGTTTCCCCATTGGCCTGAGTCAATAAGAGATGACCTTGATCATCAACACCTGAAACAGTACCGCTAATAACCTTGTGGCCTAACTGTAACTTAGCCGTTTGACCAACCAGACAATCATAACGACGCCACTCATTAATTAGAGCCGCTATACCCTCTTGTTCAAAGGCCGCCATAAACGGAATGAGTTCATTAATCAGTTCGGCAATGAGCTTATTTCTGGGTACATTTTTCTCGCCTAAAATACGCTGCAAGTCGACCCACTCTTGATCAATAGTTGCACCCTCATCGTCTGATAAGGCTCGATTCAAACCTAAGCCAACCACAACAGCACAAGGCCCTTCCATATCGCCTGATAATTCAACGAGAATTCCACCCAGTTTTTTACCTTGCCAAAAGATATCGTTCGGCCACTTTAAACCGACCTCAACACCCGACAAGGCTCTAATGACGCGCACAAGACAAACCCCAATACCCAAGCTCAATCCTGCCAAAGCGGTAACGCCACAAAAATATTGCCACGATAAAGACAAATAAACATTTTGTCCAAAAGGAGAAACCCATTGCTTACCCCGACGGCCTCGGCCAGCACTCTGAAATTCAGCTAAGCAAATCTGGCTCAGTGCCGGTTGCACTTGGCCCTGCGTTAATAAATAATTATTGGTCGAATCAATGACATCTAGACAATGAATAGAAGAAATATAATTTACAGATAGAGGACTTAAATGCCCTCTAATGGTCGTTTCGTTTAGTAATTCAATGGGCTGAAGCAAGCGATACCCTTTCCCCGATATGGCCGAATACTTGAGACCCAGACCATCGAGCCCATTGATTTGTTTGCAAATAGCCGAGCGGCTAATACCTAAAGCCTCCGACAAATCAGAACCTGAATGAAACTGACCGTCGGAAAGTGCGACAAGGATTTTACGTTGCGTTGTTGTGAGTACCACTGCTTATTAAAATAGCTAACCGTTATAACGACTTA
>DUCI01000092.1 GCA_012959905.1 Methylococcaceae bacterium
ACTTTACTGGAATTTCCTTGCATTTTTGCGATTAAAGTCATGGGCCTTTCAAGCCCCGAGCTTGAGACAACGGTCTTAGCTTTGATTCAGGAGCATGTGACTACCCTTGACAACGATGCTATTAAGTCTCGTCCCAGTAAAAAGGGTAAATACACGGCACTAACGGTAACCATAAACGCGACCAGCCAAAAACAACTCGATGCTATTTATCAAGCACTCAGTAACTGCGATGCTATTTTAATGGCCTTATAAGTGATCCCTCCACTGCCTGCCATTAAAAGCCCGGTTATTCGAAACCTCGGACGCCAGGACTATAACGATAGCTTTCAAGCCATGTCCGACTTTACTCAAAATCGACACGCTGAAACCGCTGATGAGTTGTGGATCGTTGAACACCCCCCGGTTTACACACTCGGACTCAATGGGCAACGAGAGCATTTGTTACACCCGACATCCATTCCCGTCATTGCTACCGACCGTGGCGGCCAAATCACCTACCATGGCCCCGGACAAGTGGTTATTTACACCCTCATTGATCTTACCCGCCAAAAAATGGGGGTTCGGACGCTGGTGACCCTGTTGGAAACAGCTATGATCGATACCTTAAAACAATACGGCCTGTTAGCCTATGCTAAAGCCGAAGCGCCCGGAACTTATATCCAACAACAAAAAATAGGTTCTGTGGGTTTAAGAGTTCGTAAAGGTTGCAGCTACCACGGTTTAAGCCTGAATAATAATATGGACCTGACACCATTCAAAGCTATCAACCCGTGTGGTTTTAAAAACCTTGAAATGACACAACTCATCAATCACAATATCTCCATTACTAATGATGAATTAGCAATACCGTTAATTCACTCTATTTACCAACAGCTATCATGACCTCAAAAGCCCCTTTCCAAGCACCCTCAAGATCCACCCCTGACAGCCATCAGCGCAACGACAGCAAACTGTCTCGTATTCCCGTCAAAGTGGATAAAACCATCGAAACCCTGCGTAAACCCGACTGGATTCGCGTCAAGATACCGGTTGGCAACAAAATTAATCAAATTAAAAAAGTTTTACGCGAAAAAAAACTACACAGTGTTTGTGAAGAAGCGGCATGCCCCAACCTCGCCGAGTGCTTTCAACACGGTACGGCTACTTTTATGATTATGGGTGATTTATGTACCCGACGCTGCCCCTTTTGTGATGTTGCTCACGGCAAACCTTTACCCTTAGATCCTGGTGAACCCCTGCATCTCGCAGAATCTATAGAAGCCATGCAACTTAAATACGTGGTTATCACCTCTGTCGATCGTGATGATTTAAGAGACGGCGGCGCCAGTCATTTTACTGCTTGTATTCGTGCTATTCGTGAAAAAACACCCACCACAAAAATAGAAATTTTAGTCCCTGATTTTCGAGGCCGCATCGAGGTTGCCTTAGAAAAATTAGCCGCTCACCCTGCTGATATTTTTAATCATAATCTCGAAACAGTCCCAAGGCTTTACAAGCAATCTCGCCCCGGCGCCGACTATCAAGGATCGCTCAAACTGCTTAAATTACACCGCCAACAACACCCTCATATTGCCACTAAATCTGGCCTTATGCTCGGCCTTGGCGAAACGCCAGAAGAAGTCCATCAAGTGATGGCCGACCTACTCGAACATGACTGCTCCATGCTCACCTTAGGGCAATATCTTCAACCCAGTACGGATCACTTAGCGGTACAACGCTATTACACACCCGAAGAGTTTGAACAATTTGGCCACTACGCCCGAGAGTTGGGTTTTGCTCAGGTCGCTAGCGCACCGTTAGTCCGCTCGTCTTACCATGCCGATTTACAGGCTAAAGACATCACCGGAAACTAACCGCACTACAAACGCCCCATAAACACCCAACCGGTCATTTCACTGCCGATAAAAAAAGCCTATCGATTAAGATAGGCTTTTGATCGAACAAGATCAGAATTACTCACCCATTAATCCAGCCCACCGCTGTAAATAATGCTGTCCGTTGCTGTTTCATAAACGACGCCTTGTTGATTGACAATTAAGTCTTGTTTTGTAAAAAAACTAACCTACTGACAGGGGGAAAAGTACCCGAACCTTATATTCGTTATTTTCTCCACCCCTCTTGATAACGATTACTCTTTTTTGTCTCCGTTACTGACCTAACTAGAATCACTCCTGGCTCTTTTCCTGGTGCTGAACTTATTGATACCCCTAAATCTACACGCAAAAAAAAGCAGCGCCAAAAATCGTTAGATTCTCTGGCACTG
>DUCI01000093.1:0-2076 GCA_012959905.1 Methylococcaceae bacterium
GATTACAAAATGAATTCGACATCACAAAACTCGGATGACCGGTTGCACAACCTAAATTAACCAATCGCCCTTCTGCTAGAACGGTTATACGCTTACCGTCTGGAAAAATAACATGGTCAACCTGTGGCTTAATGTTCTCCCAGGTATAACGACGTAATGCCGCAATTTCGATCTCAGAATCAAAATGACCGATGTTACAAACAATCGCCTCATTTTTCATCGCAACCATATGATCGTGGGTAATGACATTAAAGTTACCGGTTGCCGTCACAAAGATATTACCCATGGGAGCGGCTTCTTCCATAGTCACGACACGGTAACCTTCCATTGAGGCTTGCAGCGCACAAATCGGGTCAATTTCAGTGACCCAAACCGTCGCGCCTAAACCGCGTAATGATTGGGCACACCCTTTACCGACATCGCCATAACCACACACTATCGCAATTTTACCGGCTATCATCACATCCGTGGCTCGCTTAATACCGTCTACTAATGATTCACGACAGCCGTAGAGATTATCAAACTTCGATTTAGTCACCGAGTCATTGACATTAAAGGCCGGCACTTTCAAGGTTCCTTTAGCCACCATCTCATACAAGCGCAACACGCCGGTAGTGGTTTCTTCTGACAAGCCTTTAACATCGACCATCAATTCCGGAAATTTTTCATGCATCATGACGGTTAAATCCCCGCCATCATCCAAAATCATATTCGGACGCCAACCTTCCGTACCGATAATCGTTTGCTCGATACACCATTCGGCTTCTTCTTCTGTTTCACCCTTCCAGGCAAAAACCGGAATGCCCGCCGCCGCCATCGCTGCCGCCGCATGGTCTTGCGTTGAAAAGATATTACACGAAGACCAACGCACTTCAGCACCGAGTGCCGTTAAGGTTTCAATCAATACCGCAGTTTGAATGGTCATATGTAAACAACCGGCTATTCTTGCCCCTCTTAGAGGTTGTTGTGCACCAAACTCTTCCCGTAACGCCATCAAACCCGGCATTTCTGTTTCAGCAATATTAACTTCCTTACGGCCCCATTCAGCCAAAGCAATATCGGCAACTTTATAATCTGACATTAAACTATCCTTCTATTTTTAATCGGTGACTTGCGAGATTAGATTCCTGCAGCAATGCGCAAAGCATCGGCTTTATCGGTTTTTTCCCAGCTGAAACTGTCTTCGGTACGGCCAAAATGGCCATACGCGGCTGTAGTGCCATAAATAGGTTTTAATAAATCCAACATGGCAATTAAGCCTTTGGGGCGAAGATCGAAATGATCTCTAACCAAAACAACTAAGCGATCTTCACTGATGACACCGGTACCAAACGTCTCAACACTAATCGAGGTCGGCTCAGCCACACCAATCGCATAAGAAACTTGAATTTCACAGCGCTCGGCAAGGCCGGCTGCGACAATATTCTTAGCCACATAACGGCTCATATAAGCGGCTGAACGATCGACTTTTGAAGGATCTTTACCACTGAAAGCCCCGCCACCATGACGTGCCATACCGCCATAAGTATCGACAATGATTTTACGTCCCGTTAATCCGCAATCACCGACAGGGCCGCCAATAATAAACTGGCCCGTTGGGTTAATCAGGTATTTTGTTTCTCGGTGCAACCATTCCGCCGGCAGTACCGGTAAAATAATCTCATCCATCACCGCTTCATGTAATTCACGCTGACTAATCTCTGGCGAATGTTGTGTCGATAACACCACAGCATCTACTGCAACCGGTTGATTGTTCTCATAACGGAAGGTCACCTGACTTTTCGCATCTGGCCGTAACCACGGCAGGGTTTTATTGAGTAATAATTCTGCTTGGCGTTTTACCAGACGGTGCGAGTAAGTAATCGGGGCAGGCATTAACACATCGGTTTCATTGCTGGCATAGCCAAACATTAAACCTTGGTCGCCAGCACCTTGTTCATGATCGTCGCTATCATCAACACCCATGGCAATATCAGGCGATTGCTTACCAATCGCATTCAGTACCGCACAGGTATTACCATCAAAACCGCATTCCGGATTATCATAGCCAATCGCCTTAACCGTTTCTCGTACAAT
>DUCI01000093.1:2129-12776 GCA_012959905.1 Methylococcaceae bacterium
CCGGTTTTCACCATAGTCTCACAAGCGACCCGAGAGGTCGGGTCTTGTGCTAAAACCGCATCTAAAATAGCATCGGATATGGCATCGGCTAATTTATCAGGGTGACCGGCTGAAACAGATTCTGAGGTGAAAATAAAATTTTGACTCATTAACTATAGCTCCAAAGACTGTAAAAAATGCACTGTGATTGTAGTCACGTTTTATTACTTTTCAAATTATGGTGGGCCCTGTAGGACTCGAACCTACGACCTGCCGATTATGAGTCGGATGCTCTAACCAACTGAGCTAAGGGCCCGATAAATTAATCGGTTTCTAGAAAACAGCGTAACTGCTCTGACCGTGAAGGGTGACGTAATTTACGCAAGGCTTTCGCCTCAATTTGACGAATTCTTTCTCTCGTCACATCAAATTGTTTACCCACTTCTTCCAACGTGTGATCCGTATGCATGTTAATACCAAAACGCATACGAAGTACTTTAGCTTCACGAGCGGTCAACCCTGCTAAAACATTTTGTGTCGACTCCATAAGACCTGCCACCGTTGCTGACTCTATGGGCGATAGCACCTTAGAATCCTCAATAAAATCACCCAAATGAGAGTCCTCATCATCACCGATCGGTGTTTCCATCGAAATCGGTTCCTTAGATATTTTTAGCACCTTACGGACCTTATCTTCAGGTAACCCCATACGCTCGGCCAATTCTTCCGGTGTGGCTTCACGCCCCTGCTCCTGAAGTATCTGCCTAGAAATACGATTTAACTTATTAATCGTTTCTATCATATGGACAGGAATACGAATCGTTCTTGCCTGGTCAGCAATAGAACGAGTAATGGCTTGGCGAATCCACCAGGTTGCATAAGTAGAGAACTTATAACCTCGACGATATTCAAACTTATCTACCGCTTTCATTAAACCAATATTGCCTTCCTGAATAAGATCAAGAAACTGCAAGCCCCGATTCGTGTATTTCTTAGCAATAGATATAACCAGACGCAAATTAGCTTCGATCATGTCTTTTTTGGCGCGGCGAGCCTTCGCCTCAGCAATCGTTAATCGGCGGTTAATAATTTTTAAATCATTAATGGGCAAACCCAAGCGCGTCTCAATCTCAAGCAAAACTTCTTGCGCCTCAGTAATTTCATCCTTTTTTTCTTGTAATATTTCCGAATAACCTTTCCCTAAGGCTATGTGCTGATCAAGCCAAGCAATACTGGCCTCATTGTTGACAAACGATGCGATAAATTCTTTACGTGGCATTTTGGCATCACGGACACAAATATCCATAATAACCTTTTCTTGGTCACGTACGTCTTGTATCAGATTAGTTTGAACATCGAGTAATCGCTTAAAATATTTAGGTGCAAATTTAAATTCAAGAAAAATATCTGCTAATTGAGCGAACCCGTCCTTTCCTTTGTCACTGTCATAAGCATTCTTTTTTAATAACGAACGAACTTCCTTTGCCGAAACCACCAGTGCATCTACTCGCTCCTTAACATCGTCATAGGCCAGCTCAGGCACTTCTTCAGGCTCTTCCTCCTCATCATCAGGATTGACATTGGCCTTGTTAATACCCGGCAAAACCACATCTGGCTCCTCATAATCAGCAAAATCGACAACAATATCTTTTAACTTTGGCCCTTCCTCGCCACCAATCAACCCAAAGTCCAACAAAAATTCATCCACGATATACGGTGCATGACCCAAAGCCTCAACCACTTGCTTGTGCCCTTTTTCTATACGCTTCGCAATCTTCAACTCATCTTCACGTGTCAGCAACTCGACCGAGCCCATTTCACGCATATACATTCTGACCGGGTCAGTCGTCTTACCAAATTCCCCATCAACACTCGCCAATGCTGCGGCTACTTCAGCCGCCGCCTCATCATCGGTACTCGCGCCGGCTGCAGCCGTCATTAAACTATCGGCATCAGGTGCAACTTCGTGAACCTCAATACCCATATCATTAATCATACTAATGATATCTTCAATCTGATCAGGCTCTACAATATCGCTCGGTAAATGGTCATTTATTTCAGCGTAGGTCAAATACCCTTTGAGTTTACCCTTAGAAATAAGCTGCTTAAGTTGAGACTGTTGATTCATTTATGTTACGCCGATGTCAAATAACATTACATTTTACCCTTTATTTATCTTTAAATGAAGAGACTTATCTATTTCCTTGCTAAAAAATCGAGCATTTTCTTTTTTTCATCCGGACTAAGCCCTTCTGATCGCTCCTTCTTAAGCAACCGAGCCAAGTCAGCCTCAACAACCTGATCAACCAACCGACCCACCGCTCCTGAGAATTCCAATACCAATCCTGATTCCGGAACCAGTATCGGCATTTGAACAAGCACACGAACTTGGCTTTCTTCGGGCTGACCCCGAAAATTCTCCATCAAGCCACCGGTGGTCAACTCAGGCTTTTCCTGCAAGAGCAACAAAATCTTTCGCAATAAGTTCAACCCCGGCGAATCCAAAGCCAGATCAACGCCCTCTTTTAAAAAGTCGCACTGCGCAAAACGGGGATTTTGCAACAACAATGCATTTGCCGTACGCGCAGGAGTTACTTTCTCTTTAGCCAGAGGACTACGACGCTTTGATTTTTCAGGCGCTAAATCAATCGCAACATGCTCAACCTGTTCATTCAGCTTGGCCACCATCATTTCTTTGAAATACCCTTGCGGCAAGGTCACTAAATACGATTTAGCTTTCACCATCAGCGCCGCCCGCCCCTCTAACGTTTGAAGATCTAGCGTTTCAGCCAAATGACTAAAGAAATAATCCGACAAGGGCACAGCGGCCGCCATTCGCGCTAAAAAGTTATCCAACCCTTGACTGCGAATCAAGGAATCCGGATCCTCTTTCTCCGGAAGCAACATAACTTTAATTTGACGCCCGTCTTTTAAACAAGGAAGACTTGACTCAACAGCACGCCATACCGCCTTCAAGCCAGCCACGTCACCGTCAAAACACAACACTATTTCAGAGGTAAATCGGAACAATAAATCAAAATGCGCCCTTGATGGCGCCGTTCCTAAGGTAGCAACCGCGTGCCTAATCCCAAACTGCGCCAAAGCAATCACATCCATGTACCCTTCGACTAATAAAATCTGCGCCGGCCGCCCCTTCTTCTCCAACAACTCATATAAACCATAAACTTCATTGCTCTTCTGGAAAACAGGCGTCTCTGGAGAATTAAGATATTTCGGCATCTCATCGCCCAAAACACGACCCCCAAAAGCAATCACCCGTCCGCGCCGATCTCGAATAGGAAACATAACCCGACCACGAAAACGGTCATAGACCCGCCCGTTTTCTTTAGCTATAACCATTCCCGCCTTTTTCAACAATTCAGTATCAAACTGATTTGCTAGCACATGCCACTGATCAGGCGCATAGCCTAATAAAAAATCACGCGCTACCGCACCGGAAACACCCCGATCTTTAAAATACTGCACCGCTAGGCCATCATTTTCGGCTTCACGCAACTGCTGCGCATAGAATTTTGCCACTTGCTGCTGCAGATCATACAACGCGACTAAATCTTGCTTACCACTCGAGCGAGTCGTCGTCGCCTCTCTAGGCACCTCAATGCCAACAAAAGCAGCCAAATCCTCAACGGCCTCAACAAAATTTAAATGACTATAATCCATCAAAAAACCAATCGCATTGCCGCTCGCACCACAGCCAAAGCAATGATAAAACTGCTTGCTACGATTAACAGAAAAGCTAGGTGTTTTTTCGGTATGAAAAGGACAACGAGCAACAAAATTGCTCCCTGTTTTTTTAAGGGGAATAAAACTATCGATTAAGTCTACAACATCAACACGCGCGAGAAGGTCATCGATAAAAACAGAAGGAATTAATCCAGCCATAGAATTAAACGGCTACGCCAACCACAAAACCCAATAGCCACTCACATGCCACTAACTTGCTGATAACAGCCCTTTTATCTTAGCACTCACAACAGACATATCCGCACGGCCCTGCATTTTTGGCTTAACTAAACCCATGACCTTGCCCATATCTTTAATCGCATTTGCATTTGAGGCTGTAATCGCTTCCAAAACGATTGCATTAATCTCATCTTCTGACAGCGGCTGTGGCAAAAACTCTCGAATAACCACAATCTCTTGCTCTTCCACGACCGCTAAATCTTCTCGGTCTGCTGCTCGAAATTGAGTTATTGATTCACGCCGTTGCTTCAACATCTTATCGAGGACAACAATGACTTGCTCATCATTCAACTCAATACGCTCATCGACTTCACGGCGTTTTATATCAGCCATCATTAAGCGAATAACACCCAGCCTAGGCTTATCACCGGCCTTCATGGCCGCCTTCATGTTATCTCTGATGCGTTCTTTAATCACAGCAAACACCCGTGTCTTCGAAAATTGAATTAAACTTGCGGACGACCGCGACGTAAATTTTTCAATGCATAACGCTCGCGCGCTAATTTTTTCTGTAGTCTTTTAACAGCAGCTGCTGATTTACGCTTACGCTCAGCCGTTGGCTTTTCATAAAACTCACGACGGCGAACCTCTGCTAAAACACCCGCTTTCTCACAAGAACGCTTGAATCGACGTATTGCAATATCAAAGGGCTCATTTTCTTTAACTTTTATTGACGGCATTTAATGACCTAATTTGCTAAAATCGTTACTTTAAAGATCCCTACTTCAGGATCCAATTTAAGATGAACCGACAATTATACTGTATAACTAACTCATAAATAAACCCCAAATGTATGTATTAGGTATTGAAACATCCTGTGATGAAACCGGAGTCGCTATTTTTCACTCAGAACAAGGGCTTATCAGCCATTGTCTCCATAGCCAAATTGCCATCCATGCTGAGTATGGTGGCGTTGTTCCTGAGCTCGCATCACGGGATCACATCAGAAAACTTATCCCACTGATCAAAAACACACTAAAGGATAGCAACTTAACCCCTCAAGACATTAATGGCATTGCCTACACGTCAGGACCTGGGCTCATTGGCGCCCTATTGGTTGGCGCTGCAACAGCCAGAAGCCTTGCCTGGACATGGCAAGTACCTGCGATAGCTGTCCATCATATGGAAGGGCACCTACTCGCCCCGATGCTAGAAGAAAACCCGCCGCCCTATCCTTTCGTAGCCCTTTTAGTTTCTGGCGGCCATACCTTACTGGTAGAAGTCAGCGCCATTGGTTGCTATAAAATCTTAGGGGAGTCGCTTGATGACGCCGCCGGTGAAGCCTTTGACAAAACCGCTAAAATGCTTGGTCTTGGCTATCCCGGGGGACCTTATTTAGCCAAGCTCGCTGAAAAAGGAACACCTAACCGCTTTAAATTCCCCAGACCGATGACCAATCGCCCCGGTTTAGACTTCAGCTTTAGCGGCCTCAAAACATTCACCAAAAACACGCTACTCTCTACGCCGCAAAGCGACCAAGATAAAGCTGATATTGCCTTAGCCTTTCAACAGGCCGTGGCCGAAACATTAACGATTAAATGCAAGCGTGCGCTCGAACAAACCCAACTCAATCGATTAGTTATTGCGGGTGGCGTCAGCGCCAACACTCAAATTAGAGCTTCTCTTAAAGCAATGACCGACAAAAAGAACGCCGAACTCTTCTTTCCAAGACTTGAGTTCTGCACCGACAACGGCGCCATGATTGCCTATGCAGGCTGTCAGCGCCTATTGGCCGGCCATCAAGAACCCCTTGTGATCGAAGGGCGCCCTCGCTGGCCAATCAATGAATTAAATGCCCCTTAATTAGTTCTCTGTGCCTTGCATCAAACGCAAAATATTCGCCTTGTGACGCCACAAAGAAAGCAACGAAATCACGGTGGCGATAAAAATATATTCTGGTTCTGTAACCATAAACCAGGCATAGATAGGCGTCAAAAAGCCGGCAATCAATGCCGATAGCGATGAGACTTTCGAGATTTTAAAAACGATTATCCACGTGAGCGCCACAACAAAACCCAAACCCCAAGACAAGCCTAAAAGTACCCCGCAACCGGTTGCAATCCCTTTACCCCCTTTAAAATTAAAAAACACAGGGAATAAATTCCCTAAAAAAACCGCCAACGTCGACAACATTACAATAACACTGGAATCACTCACAACTTGAGCGACCCAGACGACCAGAAACCCCTTGAGCAAATCACTAAAAAGTGTAATCGCTGCTGCTTTCTTGCCGCCAACACGCATAACATTCGTTGCACCAGGATTTTGAGAACCCTGCTCACGCGGATCATCAAACCCCATTAACTTACAAACAATAATACCGCTCGACACTGACCCTACTAGATAACCTGCAGGGATAACCAACCATTCAACCATTCACTTCACCTTAGACGTTTCTGTAACCAGATAAAATTATCGCTCTAGTTCTCGATAACTTTGAAAAAGAGCTCCAACTGCCACTCTAGAGTTTTTTATTTTCAAATTCAAATAATAAAATTGTGCCCAACACATTACTTGCTACTATAAGCGTTAGTTTTAATTACTCATCCTAATTTCAGGGAACATATGGACATAATATTTTTAAAAGGTCTGAAAATTGACACCATCATCGGTATTTATGACTGGGAACGCACCAAAAAACAAACACTTATTCTTGATTTTGAACTTGGCTATGATATCCGCAAAGCCAGTCAAACTGACAATATTGAAGACACACTCGACTACAAGGCGCTGACACAACAAGTTACTGCATTTGTTGAACCTAGTCAGTTCTTATTAGTCGAAACATTAGCCGAAGAAATTTGCGCATTAATCTTAAAAGAATTCAACACGCCCTGGGTTAAATTAACCCTCAATAAAAAAGGCGCCATTAGTACTGCTCAGGATGTGGGCATTATTATTGAAAGAGGCCAAAAGTAACCCATGCCCATTGGACACATCAGCCTAGGAAGCAATATCAACCGAGAAAAAAACATTCCTTCGAGCCTCATTGCTCTAGAAGATGAATTTGGCGCGTTAAAGATCTCGAGCATTTATGAAACTGAGCCCGTAGGCTTTACTGGAAGCAACTTCTTTAATCTTATTGCCATCTTCAATTCAGACTTACCGGTTAAAACAATAGGAAAAGCACTCAAACGTATAGAAATGGAACACGGCCGCGTACATGGCGGTAATAAGTTCGAAGCCCGAACACTTGACCTTGACTTAATCCTCTATGGGGACCTTATTCTTTCAGAAGGGCGACTACAAATCCCCCGCGATGAAATTACCCGCTATGCTTTTGTACTCGAGCCACTAGCCGAGGTTTCACCGGATCTTAGACACCCCGAAACTAACATCAGATACGCTGAACTTTGGGAAAATTTTGATAAATCAAATCTTAGGCAACAAAAAACAAACGCCCTGGATTAACTAAATAAGGTTCGCCCGCCGTCTACCGTGACAACTTGACCGGTCATATACTGACCCTGGTCAACCAAAAAAAGTACCGCTTTAGCAATATCGTCTGGCTGACCACACCGCTCCAAGGCAATACGCGATAATACTGTCTTTTTTATGTCACTGTGCTCTTCACTCCCTTCCGGCCACAAAATAGCCCCCGGCGCCACGGCATTAACCCGTACAACAGGGGCAAATTCTTTCGCTAAAACCCGAGTCATTGCCTCTAATCCCGCCTTTGCAATACTATACATTGAATACTCAGGCAAACCATTGGCCGCATGGATGTCTGTTATGTTAACGATACAGCCTTGTTGTGATGCAAGAGTCGACGCTAAACTTCTCGACAAAAAGAAGGGCGCCTTTAAATTAACACCTAACAACTCATCCCAATCAGCCATCGATGCTGTTGCCAATGGTGTTGGGTAAAACACTGACGCGTTATTAACCAAAACCGCCAGATCCTTGGGTACCGATTCAACTAAGGCCTGGCAATCATCTGGATCCAACAAATCAGCTTGAACCAATGTCGCAGAATTAGACCGCCGCGCATTAAGCACATCAGATAACGCATTAGCCTGCTCAACTGAATGTTGATAATGAATTAAAATATCATACCCTGCATCATGTAACGTACGTGCTATCTCTGCGCCTAGACGCTTCGCCGCTCCGGTAATCAATGCTGTTTTACGCACCATAATGCTCCACTGTTAAAAAATACGATTACTCGAGCGTCTTGATCTTCTCAAAGAACTCAGAGAAACCTTGTCAATCAAGCTATCTTATCTTACTTTATCTTAGATAATAATTATCACGCCCGTCTTCACTAACCAGAATCGATGCCATGAATACGCCCAAAGATTTCTTAAAGCCACTCATTAACGACATGTGCCAATGGCGACAACACCTTCATCAATACCCAGAGACTGCTTTTGAAGAAATAAAAACGGCACAATTTATCAGCGACAAACTTAAAAGCTTTGGACTTAACGTTCACCAAGGTCTTGGCGGCACAGGCGTCGTGGCCTCTATTACCGCTGGCAATAGTCACGCGACGATAGGCCTGCGCGCAGACATAGATGCACTGTCCATTCAGGAACTAAATTCCTTTCATTATAAATCCACCCACAACGGCAAAATGCATGCCTGTGGGCATGATGGCCATTCTGCAATGCTTCTCGGTGCTGCATGCTACTTATCACAACACCGAAACTTTAACGGCACCGTCCGATTTATTTTCCAGCCGGCCGAAGAAGGGCGGGCAGGGGCTCTGCGCATGATAGAAGAAGGTCTATTTAAACAATTTCCCGTCGACAGTATCTACGGGATGCATAATTTCCCCGACCTCCCCGAAGGGCATTTTGCTGTCAAAGCGGGGGCTATGATGGCTTCATTCAACTGCTTTAAAATTACCGTCGCCGGGCAAGCAACACATGCAGCGATGCCTCACCTTGGAAAAGATCCCATCGTTGTAGCCGCACAACTCATAACCGCATTACAAACCATCATCAGTCGCTCCACCAACCCTGCCGAGGCCGCTGTTATCTCCATCACGCAAGTGCACGCCGGCAATACCTGGAATGCAATCCCTGAATCTGTCGAACTTAAAGGAACCTTCCGTTGTTTCAGCCCTGCTATTGAACAACACTTACAAAACGCAATTACACACCTGACGAGCTCCCTGTGTGAAAGCTTTGGCGTACAAGCCATCATTGAGTTTAATCCTGAAAATCCGGGGTATCCCGTCACATGGAACAGTGAGCAAGCCGCACAATTATGCGCCCAAGTGGCAACCACTATTGCCGGAAAAAACGGCGTTGACCTTCAGCCCGAGCCCAGCCTTGGCGCAGAAGATTTTGCCTTTATGCTCAAAGAAAAACCCGGCTGCTACATCTGGATTGGCAATGGCCCCTCAACAGGGTCTTGCTTGCTGCATAACCCGCACTACGACTTTAATGATGCCATTCTACCGATTGGCGCCGCCTATTGGATCAAGCTAACAGAAACGCTATTAGCCCCATAACAGACACTACGCAGAAACATTTTTACTCTGGTTTATTTTACAGCCTTTGGAAAAGACAATAAATGGCGCATCTTTGCCGCCTTCGTTTTAAGATAATCGAGGTTATCACTGTGATAGTCTGATTCAATCGCGATGCGCCCTACAATCAACACCCCTAACTGACGCAGGTCTTCAATCTTTTTAGGGTTATTAGTAATCAATCGAATCGAATCTACGCCTAAACTTTCTAACATCAACGCGGCTAAATTATATTCTCGTTCATCCGCTAAATGCCCTAAATGAATATTGGCATCAACCGTATCCAAACCCTCATCCTGTAAGTTATAAGCCTGTAATTTCTTCAGTAAGCCAATCCCGCGGCCTTCTTGACGTAAATACACCAAAACACCCACGCCCGCTTCTTGAATAAGCTGTAACGCTAAATCCAACTGCTCGCCACAATCACAACGCCTTGACCCTAACACATCCCCGGTAAAGCATTCAGAATGAATCCTTACAGGAACATCCTTAACCCCGGAAATATCCCCTTTTACAAAGGCAATATGCTCCTTATCATCCACATTATTAGAATAATAATGCAAATCAAACTCACCGTGTTTAGTCGGAATACGGGTTTGAACTAAATCTTCCAAAACTATGGCCACTATTGACACCTAACTCCACGTTGTCGTGCTATTTGAAAAACAAATCACCCTAATAGGCGGTCATCCTATCGCTAATAACATAACGATTCCAGCCAAAATTAGATACTCTTTTTAGCCAAAAAGCACACCCCACACCCTTATTTACTTGGTTTGTTGTTTTTAGCGCCACTCTTCTCAGAAGAACCACCCGCCTCTGTTTTAGACTTACTTTTACCACCCACAATAGAGGCATTGAGTTGCTTACCCGAAACCCAGACTTGCTTTAACGAGCTAAATAAAGATTTCGGCATCCCTTCCGGTAAGTGCACCATTGAATGATCATCAAAAATCTTTATTTTCTGAATCAGATTACCTTCTAACCCGGTTTCATTGGCAATTGCGCCAACAATATTACTCGGTTGTACACCGTCATTTTTACCCACTTCGAGTCTAAACTGCTCCATGTCAACACCCGGAGCGCCTTTTCTTGACGATCGATTGGTAGCACCTTTCTCTACATCTGACGGGCTTCTTTCTTTCGACTTACGGCCTTTATTACGGTCGTCAGAGCTGCGTTGCGACCTTCTGTCTTGAGATCGG
>DUCI01000093.1:12821-13245 GCA_012959905.1 Methylococcaceae bacterium
TCAGAACCCCGTTGACGCTTTGCACTCTTTTCAATCAACATCGGCTCATCGCCCTGTAATAACTTCGCCAAAGCAGCCGCAACGGTGACGGTAGACACATCATGTTCTTGCTGATAGTCGGTCAATAGTTTCTCGAAAAAAACCAAATCGCCACTGGCAATAGTATCGTTTATCCTATCTTTAAAACGATCCACTCGCTTTTCATTAATCACTTTTGTGGATGGCAATTCCATCGGTTCAATTTTCTTACGCGTTGCCCGCTCAATAGAAGACAGCATGCGCTTTTCACGTGGCGCTACAAATAAAATCGCTTCGCCCTCTCGGCCGGCCCGCCCCGTACGTCCAATACGATGCACATAAGACTCGGTGTCATAAGGAATATCATAATTGATCACATGACTGATGCGCTGCACATCCAAACCAC
>DUCI01000094.1 GCA_012959905.1 Methylococcaceae bacterium
CCAACCGCTGATGCGTCAGAAATAAAAAAACTCATTGTCTTATGCCCACTGTTTAAAATATTAGTTTGATTAGAAAAAACATACCATTATGCCACAATAGGAACCACTTTACCCTGTTGTTGATAAAAATTTATTACAAATTGCTCTAAATCTTCTGTCGCGATTGCTTCACGCAATTCCCTCATTAACTGAAGGTAATAATGTAAATTATGAATCGTATTTAATCGTGACCCCAACAGTTCACCACATTTATGCAAATGCCTGAGATAGGAAACTGAAAAATGACGACAGGTATAGCACTTGCAATCATCGTCAACAGGACCATTATCAAGCTGATAACGACTGTTTCGAATCCGAACAACACCTTTGCTGGTGAATAAATGTCCATTTCTGGCATTACGTGTAGGCATCACGCAATCAAACATATCGATCCCACGACGCACGCCCTCCACCAAGTCCTCAGGCGTACCCACACCCATCAAATAACGCGGCTTCTGCACCGGCATCCGCTCGACAATCGCGTCTAACATTCGCATCATTTCAGGCTTAGGTTCCCCCACTGAAAGCCCGCCAATCGCATAACCATCAAAGCCTATATCAATGAGACTGGTTAACGACTGTTCCCGTAAATCACTAAACATACCCCCTTGAACAATGCCAAATAAAGCCGACAAGCTATCCCCGTGCGCCACCTTACTACGCTGCGCCCACCGCAACGATAACTGCATGGATTCCGCAGCCACCTCTTTCGTCACCGGATAAGGCGTGCATTCATCAAAAATCATAACGATATCAGACCCTAACGCCCGCTGAACGGCCATTGACTCTTCCGGGCCCATAAAAATCTTATCGCCATTAACGGGCGAACTAAAGGTCACGCCCTGCTCCGAAATTTTTCGCAAATCACCTAAACTGAAAACCTGAAAGCCACCCGAATCAGTCAAAATAGGTCCATTCCACGCCATGAAGTCGTGTAAATCACCGTGTTTCCTCATGACCTCCAGCCCTGGCCTTAACATCAAATGGAAGGTATTCCCTAAAATGATTTCAGCACCCACCTCGATTAAGTCATGCGGTGTTAGCGCCTTAACTGTCCCGTATGTTCCCACAGGCATAAAGGCGGGCGTCTGAATAGTACCGCGATCAAACTGCAACTCACCTCGCCTTGCTGCGCCATCATTATTTTTTAACTGAAACTTCATTACTCTAACCTGAAAACAAAACCTAAAAGCCAAGCGCAAAAAAAATCACGCCCGCACGAAAAAACACCCCAACATGCAGTCGTTCTAACCCTTACCGGTCAATTATGGACTGACCTTTTGCTAATTTTGGCAAGCGCCCCTCTAACCCCATGGCATAACGCATTACCCTATAGCGCGCTGGAGAAAAACGGTCGGCAAACCCTAAAGCAATATTACGCAATAATTGTAACGGCCGGACTTGATTACTAAACACCCGGTAAAAAACCTCCATTACATTCATCATTTTCAAGTTTTCATTACGCCGTAAACTTTCATAACGCCTTAACACGTTCAAGGAATTAATTTCCTCCCCGTTATAATGAGCTGCGACCAAAACTTCCGCTAACGCGGCTGCATCGAGCAATCCGATATTGACACCTTGCCCTGCCAAAGGGTTGATCATATGCGCCGCATCCCCCACCAACGCAACCCCAGGCTTGACATAACGTAGCGCATGTTGGCGCTTAAGCGGAAAACTAGCAACACCCAGAACCTCACTAACAGCACCTAAACACTCGGGAAAACTAGCCATCAATTCTTCCAATAACACTGTTTTCGGCAAGGCCTTAAGGCGCTGAACCTCGTCAGGCGAGTTATACCAAACCACGGACCCAAAACGCCCGGTTAACGGCAAAAATGCTTGAGGACCACTCGGAACAAAGCGCTGCCAAGTGATGTCTTGTTGCTCATACTCTGTTGCCACATAAAGCACCATAGCCTGTTGTTCATAATCCCAACTATTAACCCCTAAACCCACCGTTTGCCTGACTTTTGAATTACCGCCATCCGCAGCAACCAACAGCCGCGTTTGACATCGTCGCCCACTCTCCAACTCTATCGTTGTCGAATCAGGACCGTAATCAATTTTGGTTATTTTATCGGGACAGATCAACTCAACATTATCAAAATCCTGTAACCGATCGAATAAAGCTAACTGCGTGACTCTATTCTCAACAATAAACCCCAGTTCAGGCTGATTAATATCTTGACTTCTAAACTCAGGCCCATCACCTAACTCCCAAACACGCATTCGCTTATAAGGACAAGCTCGCCGTTCAATAATCCCAGGCCACACGGCTAAAGATTCAAAAATAGCCTGCGAGGCTTTACTTAAAGCTGAAATCCTTAAATCATGCGGTTGATCTAACTTAAAAGTTGCCGGCACTGATTGCTCAATAACGCCCACTTTTAACGATGTATTTCCTAACGCACAACCCACGGTTGCACCCACCATGCCGCCGCCGACAACAATGACATCAAATTGTTTATCCATAAATACTCTTAAAATTAGTCAATTAAGCTTCAGTTTGATTCCTTTTTTGCGCCACACTAGCCTTTAAATAAAGCAAGGCACCGACACTAGCCTTGCTTTACCATGCTCTTTTTTTTATAATTACAGGGCTAATTTGTAGTGCGTGAGATTCTATCTCATTCATCACATTAAACGATAAAAATATGTCTTAGTATTAATTTTCGTAATATTGTTGGCACTACCGGTACACTTTATATTCTTTAGTGTATCAAGTATTGCCTATACCAGATCTGCAGTAAACAAAAAATTCCAGATCAATACCCCAGAAAACCTTTGCTCTATAAAAACAGCAGGTTTGGGCTCGAAATTACTATTAGGCAATTAAACTAGGTGGTACAAACATGTCCGTTAAAACATATAAGAAACCTCATAAACAAGGTTTATATGACCCTGCAAATGAAAAAGACAGCTGTGGCGTAGGTTTTATTGCCCACATCAAAGGTCATCGCTCACATAAGATTATTCAAGATGCAGGTATTGCACTTGAGGCTATGACTCATCGCGGCGCTTGTGGTTGTGAAGCAAACACCGGTGATGGCGCTGGCATAATGACCGCCTTACCGCATGACTTTTTCACTAAAGTAGCATCAACAGACTTAGCTGTAACACTCCCTGCCCCTGGACACTATGCCGCAGGTTTGGTTTTCTTGCCACAAGATGCCAACGAAAGAAAACAATGCAAAGCCATTGTCGAAGACTTTATACGCCTGCAAAATCAGTCACTTATTGGATGGCGCCCGGTTCCTGTGGACCCCGACGCTGCAGATATTGGTCCTTCTGCACGGGCAACAGAACCGGTTATTGAACAACTTTTTATCGGCGCCTCTGAAGGTTTTAGCGACGACGCCTTTGAACGACAACTTTATCTCATCCGAAAGCAGTCCACAAAACTGATCCGCAACAACAACGCGCTAGAACAACGCGCAATGTTCTACGTCTGTAGTTTATCGACCAAAGTCATTATTTATAAGGGTCAATTAATGCCTGAACAAGTCATGAAATATTTTCCTGACTTAAATGACCCTGACTTCACCTCTCACTTGGCCATGGTTCACTCGCGCTTCAGCACCAATACCTTCCCTTCATGGGACCGCGCTCAACCCAATCGCTTTATGAGTCATAATGGTGAAATAAACACCTTACGCGGCAACCAAAATTGGATGCACGCTCGAGAAGGTCTGCTGAACAGCGCCTTATTTGATGATGAATTAGCTAAAATACTACCCGTCGTTGAACCTGACTGTTCCGATTCAGGCACATTTGATAATGTTCTTGAATTCTTATTGATGAGCGGCCGGACCCTTCAAGAATCAGTCATGATGATGGTTCCTGAAGCATGGCAAAATCATGAAACCATGTCCGAAGATAAACGCGCTTTTTATGAATATAACTCTGCACTAATGGAGCCGTGGGACGGCCCAGCGTCAATCGTATTTACCGATGGCAAATACATCGGCGCCGTTCTTGACCGCAATGGTCTACGTCCTAGCCGTTATTATCTGACCCATGATGATCATGTCATTATGGCCTCTGAAGTTGGTGTAGTCGCTATTGAACCTGAAAATGTTAAATTCAAGGGCCGATTACAACCAGGGCGTATGTTTTTAGTTGATTTTGAACAAGGTCGCTTAATTCCTGATGAAGAACTCAAATCATCTTTTGCTGCAAAACGTCCTTATGGTGACTGGCTTACTCAAAATCGCATGCAACTGAGTGATCTCAATATAAACCCTGACAATCAGTCTTTCGAACCTGATACTCTCATGGCCAGAATGCAAGCCTTTGGCTTCACCAGTGAAACGATGCAGTTTATGCTGATTCCCATGGTCAGAGAGAAACGTGATCCATTAGGGTCCATGGGTAATGATTCGGCTTTAGCCTGCCTATCAGACCAGCCCAGAATGTTGTATGACTATTTTAAACAATTATTCGCGCAGGTCACCAACCCATCTATCGACTCAATTCGTGAAGAAACGATCATGTCTTTACGATGCTTTATAGGACCTGAAAAAAATCTCATTGAGACCACCGCAGAACATTGCCATCGGTTACTCATTGAACAGCCTATTCTAAGCAACCCTGAATTAACAGCCATCCAAAACATTGATCATCGTGGCTGGAGTACCAAAACTATTGATATTACTTGGCCTAAAGCTGAAGGAAACGCAGGCCTTGAAAAAGCACTTGATCGTATTTGCGCTGAAACAGAACTAGCGATTGAAGAAAATGCAGAGTTAGTGATCCTATCGGACCGAAATGTCAGTGCTGATCGCATTGCACTTCCCGCTCTACTTGCAACCGGTGCCGTACATCAACATTTGCTACGCCTAGCGCAAAGAACACGTATTGGACTCGTTCTTGAAACCGGTGAGGCCAGAGAAGTTCATCACCACTGCCTATTAATTGGATTTGGCGCCGATGCAATCAATCCTTATCTGGCTTTTGAATCATTATGGCAAGCACGCCGTGACGGCCTCTTAGACAATGATTTAGCAGACGATAACACCATTGTTAAGACCTACCAAAAAGCCGTCGGTAAAGGCATGCTTAAAGTCATGGCTAAAATGGGTATATCAACATTACAAAGCTACAAAGGCGGTCAGATTTTCGAAGCTATTGGTCTACGTGATGCTGTTATTGAACGTTGTTTTAAAGGTACGGCCAGCCGTATCCAAGGTGTTGATTTCGATGTCATCGCCTCAGAAACAAGTCGCAGACACCTCATTGGCTACCCCAAAAACAGTAGCAAAAACGCAGATAGTCTCCCTAATCAAGGTGAATTTCACTGGCGTGCCAACGGTGAAAAACACATGTGGGACCCTGAGGCCATCAGCAACATTCAACTGGCTGCGCGTACTAACAACCATGAAACTTATGCACAATTTGCCGAGCATATGAATCGTGATTCTAAAACGCGTTGCACCATTAAAGGCTTACTGGAATTTAAAGAAAACGTAACCTCCATACCTCTAGATGAAGTCGAATCTGCGCAGGACATTGTTAAGCGTTTTTGTACCGGTGCCATGAGTTTTGGCTCAATCTCTGCCGAAGCGCATGAATCATTAGCGATCGCTATGAACCGTCTAGGCGGTAAAAGTAATACCGGCGAAGGCGGGGAAGACAGTGCACGTTTTACCCCAATGGCAAATGGGGATAGCAAACGTTCTGCCATTAAACAAGTCGCCTCTGGGCGCTTTGGTGTCACTGCGTGGTACCTTGCCAATGCGGATGAACTACAAATCAAAATCTCACAAGGTGCTAAACCCGGTGAAGGCGGTGAATTACCGGGTGGAAAAGTTGATAGCTATATTGCTCGGCTGCGTCACTCGACACCCGGTGTTGGCTTAATCAGCCCACCGCCACATCATGATATTTACTCGATTGAAGATTTAGCACAATTAATTTTTGATCTTAAAAACGCTAACCCATCAGCTCGGATCAGCGTTAAGCTCGTTTCTGAAGTCGGCGTAGGAACCATTGCCTCCGGCGTTGCTAAAGCCCATGCCGATCATATCCTTATTTCCGGTGATGGCGGTGGTACTGGCGCATCCCCGCTGACCAGCATCAAACATGCGGGTCTTCCTTGGGAACTCGGCATTGCTGAAACACACCAAACACTGGTCATGAATGATCTGCGCTCTCGTGTGACCTTACAAACTGACGGTGGTTTAAAAACCGGTCGCGATGTGGTTATTGCCGCTTTATTAGGTGCAGAGGAATTTGGCTTTAGTACGGCACCACTGATCACGCTAGGTTGTATTATGATGCGTAAATGTCATCTAAATACCTGCCCTGTCGGTATTGCGACACAAGATAAAGAACTTCGCAAGAAGTTCAAAGGAGACCCTGAGTACGTCGTTAACTACTTATTTATGGTTGCCGAAGAAGCCCGTACGTTAATGGCAAAACTGGGTTTCCGATCCATCGACGAAATGGTTGGGCGCACCGATATCCTTGAAACCAATGAAGCTATCGCTCACTGGAAGGCAGATGGTCTTGATTTAACGGGTCTATTGACAATGGCACCTAAACCTCATCCTGATGTCAAAGTCATCAAAACCATTCCACAAGACCACGGTCTTGACACGGTTATTGACAATCAATTATTAGCCGTCTGCAAAGACGCTCTGGCTCATGGCACGCCGGTTAATCATGAAATGCCTATTATTAATACCGACCGCACAGTAGGAACTATTCTTAGCCATAATCTGGTTAAACAATGGGGCTCTGAGATGCTACCTGCTGATACCATTAAGCTCAAATTTAATGGCTCCGCAGGTCAAAGTTTTGGCGCATTTTTAGCGGGTGGTATCACCATGACTATTGAAGGTGATGCTAACGACTATGTGGGTAAAGGACTCTCAGGGGGTAAAATTATTGTTTACCCACCTAAAAACAGTTCCTTTGCTGCTGAAGAAAATATTATTGTCGGCAATGTCGTTCTCTACGGCGCCACCTCTGGCTCTGCATTCTTACGAGGTCTTGCCGCTGAACGTTTCTGTGTTCGTAACTCAGGCGCCCAAGCCGTTGTTGAAGGCGTGGGTGATCATGCTTGTGAATACATGACCGGTGGTCGAGTTGTTATCCTTGGTCCTACTGGACGCAATTTTGCAGCCGGCATGAGCGGGGGGATTGCCTACATTTGGGATAACCAAAATGAATTCCGAAAAAATTACAATCCAGGCATGGTAGAACTGGAAACCGTTGAGCAACCTGAAGATATCAGTGAATTACAGAATCTAATTTCATTACATTTCGAAAACACTGCATCCCCTGTTGCCAAACAAATTCTAGACAACTGGTCATCAGCCTTAACTCAATTTATTAAAGTCATGCCTACCGACTATAAACGTGTTCTTGCCGAACGCGCACAACAAAGTAGCCATGCACATGGAGAAACAAGCAATGGGTAAACCGACAGGGTTCAAAGAATTTCAACGCCAAACGATTCCATATCGTGACCCACAAGAAAGGCTTACTGATTACAAAGAAATCTATACCACACCGCCTGAATCGCATCTAACGACACAAGGAGCGCGTTGTATGGATTGTGGCGTTCCATTTTGCCAGTCATCCACGGGCTGCCCTGTTGATAACCTTATTCCTGAATGGAATGATTTGGTTTATAAAGGGCGCTGGAAAGATGCACTTGAGCGCTTACACCGAACCAATAATTTTCCTGAATTTACCGGCCGGGTTTGCCCCGCACCTTGTGAAGGTTCTTGCGTTTTAGGTATTAATGAACCGCCTGTCACCATTAAAAATATTGAAAATTCCATTATTGATCGGGGTTTTGACGAAGACTGGGTTCAAGCACTTCCCCCAACCATTGAAACAGGACTGACTGTTGCCATCATTGGCTCGGGGCCCGCAGGTATTACTGCCGCTCAACAATTACGTCGTATTGGCCACACCGTGACCGTTTATGAACGCGCCGACCGCATTGGCGGCTTGTTAATGTATGGTATTCCAAACATGAAACTAGAAAAGGGTGTCGTTGATCGAAGAATCGAGCAATTACGTGCCGAAGGGGTTACCTTTTTAACTAACACTCATATCGGAAAACCCGAAGACTTTCCTTCTGGGCATATCAATCAAATCATGGCTGATAACAATCATACTACGACGTTTATTGACCCCAGTGACCTGGTCAAAGAAAATGATGCCGTATTGTGGGCTACAGGTGCAACCAAGCCTCGTGACTTACCGATCCCTGGACGGGAACTTAATGGTATCCATTCGGCCATGGACTTTTTAACCCGTAACACCAAAAGTCTATTAGACAGTAACCTTGAAAATAGCCAATTTATCAGCGCCAAAGATAAAAATGTCATTGTTATTGGCGGTGGCGATACTGGAACAGACTGTATTGGCACCTCCTTACGGCATGGCTGCAAAACATTGGTCAATTTTGAACTTTTACCTGAACCGCCACAAACACGCGCGGACAATAATCCATGGCCTCAATGGCCTAAGGTATTCCGTGTTGATTACGGGCATGAAGAAGCCACAGATCGTGATAACAAGGATCCTCGTGAATACTGTATCCTCAGTAAAGAATTTATTGATGATGGAAAAGGTAATCTAGCCGGTGTCCGTACCGTAAATGTTGAATGGACTCAAGGTGAAAACGGTCAATTTACTATGACAGAAATACCCGGTAGCGAAAAAGAATGGAAAGCCGAACTGATCACTCTAGCGATGGGGTTTCTAGGTCCTGAAAACACCGCTACCGACATGATTAATTTAGACTACGATAATCGTTCAAATATAAAAGCTGAATACGGTCGTTTTTCAACGAACATTGAAGGCGTTTTCGCAGCCGGTGATTGTAGACGTGGGCAATCGCTTGTGGTTTGGGCTATTAATGAAGGCCGTGGTGCGGCTAGTGCTATAGATAACTATCTACAAAAGAAAAAATAAATAGTCTGGTAGATCCTTTTTTTAAACGATGCCCCCCTGCTGGGGCATTGTTTAAAAATGTTAACCCAATAACAATTAAAGCTTTTCAGCTAAATTAGCTTTACCAACGCCAAAAACGGCACTCAAATACTGATACATTGACCAAACCGTAATGACCGCAGCAATATAAAGAAAAAAGTATCCTAAGGCACTAACCGGTAAAAACAAAAGGTCTTCTCGAAAGAGCAAACAGCCGATAGCAACCATCTGCGTACCGGTTTTCCATTTGCCTAAATTAGAAACCGCCACTACATCGCGCTGACCACTACTTGCCATCCATTCACGCAAGGCTGAAATAACCAGTTCACGAGCAATAATAATCGCTGCCGGTATAGTCATAAAAACAGACGATTCTGTTTCAATAATAATAACTAAGGTTAAAACAACCAGTAATTTATCAGCAACTGGATCTAGAAAAGCACCAAAACTGGTATGTTGACCCATTTTTCTGGCCAAATGCCCATCCAGCCAATCGGTAAATCCTGCAATTGCGAAAAGAACCATACAAGCAATATTTGCATATTCCCAGGGCATGTAAAAAACAATGACGATCAGAAATGTTAAGCCAATTCGGGTAAACGTCAGTAATGTCGGTATATTATATTCAACCATGATCTTGATGAAATGTGTCGTAAATTCGCTGTGCTAATTGATTGCTGATACCATCAATACTGCATAAGGCATCCACCCCAGCGCTTGAAACACCTTGCAACCCTCCAAACTGTTTTAATAATAATTGTCTTCGCTTAGGCCCAAGCCCAACAATAGACTCCAGAACGGATTGTTTTTTTACTTTACCGCGCCGTAAACGATGACCTGTAATCGCGAACCGGTGCGCTTCGTCTCGAATATGCTGAATAAGTAATAAAGCACTGGCATTAGAATTAATATCCAAAGGGAGATGTTCCCCCACACAAATAATTTTTTCCATCCCCGCTTTCCGATCTACCCCCTTGGATACGCCCAGTATCATAACATTATTTATTGATAATTCATCCAATGCTTTGTCAGCTGCATTGACCTGACCTCGCCCCCCATCAATAAATAAAATATCAGGGGCTTCATGCTCCCCTTTAATCAACCGTCTGAAACGCCTCGATACGGCTTGCTGAATTGCCGCGCAATCATCACCTTTGGTAATCCCTTCAATATTAAAGCGCCGGTAAGCCGACTTGACTGGGCCTTCTCGGTCAAAGACCACACATGACGCAACAGTTTGATCCCCTTGAGTATGGCTAATATCAAAACACTCTAATCGTTTAGGAATTTCCTCTAAATCAAGTTCTTCTTGAAGACTTACAAAACGATTAAACAGGCTTTGTTTATTACTGAGCCGCCCTAACAACGCATTTTCAACATTGGTTTGCGCCATTTTCAACCACTTAAGCCGATCTCCTCGAAGACGTGTAGAAATAGTCACCCCATGTTTAGCATGTTTGGATAACACCGCCATGATTAAGTCCTGCTGGTCCAACTCATGATTTAAAAATATTTCATACGGAACTTTCTTGTCTAAATAAAATTGCGTTATAAAAGCCTCTAACACCTCACTTTCAGTATTTGCAACATTCATCTTTGGAAAGAAAATTTTATGCCCGATGTGCTGTCCACCACGAATAAAAAGCACTTGCACACAGGCTAAAGTGGATTCCGTGGCACAAACGACTATATCGACATCCCCTTTCTCCCCATGAACAAAATGTTTTTCAAGCACGGTGCGTAATAAAGCAATTTGATCTCTAATACGCGCGGCATTTTCAAAATTTAACTGTGCTGCTGCTTGTTCCATCTGCACAATCAATTGATCAATCAACACATGCCCTTTTCCTTCGAGGAAAAGCAAGGTTTTAGCTAATTCTTGCTGATAATCCGCTTGTGTTACCAATCCAACACAAGGCGCACTACAGCGTTCAATCTGGTATTGTAAACAAGGTCTTGATCTATTTTTATAGTAAGAGTCTTCGCACTGCCGAATCGGAAATATTTTCTGTAATATTTTCAAGGTTTCCCGAACCGCACCTGCACTCGGATAGGGTCCAAAAAATTGACCGGGTTTTTTTTTAGCGCCGCGGTGAAAGGTGATCTGAGGAAAATCCTGCTCTGTGGAAATGTAAATATAAGGGTAAGACTTATCATCACGCAAACAAATATTGTACCGGGGTTTATAGCGCTTAATTAACTGACTCTCGAGTAATAATGCCTCCCCTTCCGTATGGGTAATGACGACCTCAATAGATAAAACCTTACTGACCATTGCCAATTGTTTAGGTGAGGTCGACTTAGCCCGAAAATAACTCGACACCCTATTTTTAAGATTTTTAGCCTTACCGATATAAATAATATCACCTTGGCTATTAAGCATTTTATAAATTCCAGGTCGACGCGTTAAGCCTTTTAAGAATGACTTAATGTCAAAATTTTGGCCCGATTCAACGTCATTACTTTCGGTCATTTTGTAATTTTTTTATGCTTTTAAAGACTTGGTGAAACATCTCGACAGTTAACCGCTTGGTATTAACGTTATAACGACTGCAATGATAAGAATCGATTAAAACTCGCCCCGGCGCAAGGATATGGATTTTATTGTGCGCAAATTTAAACGCTGATAATTTAAGCTCGAGTGCTCGCAATACCGCTTGATGTGCAATACTGCCCAAAGCCAAAATAACAACCTGTTCTGAAAGCGCATTAATTTCGGCGGCTAAATAGTGATTGCATTGTCGAACTTCAACACCCGTCGGTTTGTTATCTGGTGGCAGGCATTTTACTGCATTGGTAATTCTACACCGAGATAATATCAGTCCATCGTCGGCGCTTTTACTTTCTGAATAATTACTATAACCAAACGCAAACAACGCCTCATAAAGTAAAATACCGGCATAATCACCGGTAAAAGGTCGACCGGAGGCATTCGCCCCATGCATTCCAGGGGCTAGACCCACAATTAATAACTCCGGTTCTGAAACACCAAAAGCAGGGACAGGACGGGCATAATAATCAGGGTGTTTTTGTTTAACAGAATCTAAAAACGCCGCTAACCGAGGACATTGACGACACTCACTATTAAAAAAATCCGTTGCACTCATATGACTCCCAAACCGACTAAAATTGAGACGCTACTGGTTTAGAAAATTTGGACTTTATCACGTCCTCAAATAATATTTTAGTGCCTTTGAATGCTTCAATTTTAGAGGCGCTCATCCAACAGGATAAATGAACTGTCGCCTTGGATAAAATCGTTTCTAAGCCCGAGTCTGACAGGGCTTGATCTTCTTCTAATGGGTATAAAAGCCCTTTAGTATTTAAGAACGTCTCAATAGCCTTGCTGTTAATTGCAAACTGGGTATTTTCAGGGACTTGACGCCAAAAATCATGGCCCATTTGAAGGGCGCGCTTATCCTCGAATAAGGCGGTTAACCTGCCGTTGTTATCAACCACTGGACTTCCCGCTAAAATAGTTTTGAAGTCACCTTCTATTTGTAATTCTGTGGCTTTATTTTTTACGCCACTCATTGCTGACACAACCACTGATTCAAGACTTTTTTTCGCCGCTCGTGGCATCTTAACGAAGGCCCTTAGCGCCCATAATTCTTTCATCATAAAAATATCCTTATGACTTAATGCTAAGAATGTTTCCGGACTGATCGTTGCAGTGAGCAGCGTTAAATTCACGTTGTGATCCTCAGTACGAACGCTTGCAACAAATTCGGCACCTTGTTTATTAAAGGTGATGTGCTCACACCCTTTCGAGACATTCTGGGTCGTTAAAACATGTCCTTGGGGTGAAACAAATACCCCCACACCCGTTGCCGCTACCACCCACACCTCTAAATTAGTCGCTGCCAGATTTGCAACACCCTGAATATCACTGGGTACCGTTAAGTTTATAGTCTCTGTTCCATCTAACAAAATGCCCTTTTCCCAGCGCCCGGAAAAATCAGCCTTATTGGACGCACGATAGCGACCATACCCTTCAGGTACACCATTTTTCCATTCACC
>DUCI01000095.1 GCA_012959905.1 Methylococcaceae bacterium
CACGGGTCTCTATCTTTATCCCCAGGTTCATTCCAAGCCATAACTGCTCCATTATTAAACTGTCATATTATTTTACTGGACGACCATCGCGCATCGCGCATCGCGACTAGTCTCCACTTAACCTACTAATTATCCTTGATAATAAGAATTTATTCAAATAGCTAGCCCATTTCTTTTTCCTTAATATCTTTTAATAACCCTAAATGCTTCTTTTCAATCTCTATTATTATCTGCCAGCCACCATTTTCAAGCGCTTCTTCAGAAATTATCTGACTATGGTTATATAAACTAGCCCGCACTCCACCTTGCAAAGGAGACAAATAACAGTCTTTACGAATACGACTCGAGGCATAAATACCTTCTAAAACCTTTAACAACAGATCCATTCCTAACTGTTCTTTCGCTGAAACCCAAACTCGAACAGGCTGTCCTTCAGCATCATAGTCAATTCTCGGCTCCACATGATCTGCCAAATCAATCTTATTAAAAACTTGTAGCTGCCTTATTTTACCGGCACCTATTTGTTGCAACACATGGTTGACCTCTGTGATGGTTTCGTCTCTATTCTCAGCATTACAATCAACTATATGCAACAATAAATCAGCTTCACTGGCCTCTTGTAATGTGGATCTAAAAGCCGCCACTAATTCGTGCGGCAAGTGCCTAATAAAACCCACCGTATCCGCTAAGATAAGTTCAGAATCATTCGGCAGACGGCAGCGTCGCAAAGTTGGGTCTAAGGTAGCAAACAATTGATCGGCCGCATAAACATCAGAACCTACCAAAGCATTAAAGAGTGTTGATTTACCGGCATTGGTGTAACCCACCAATGACACTGAAGGGATCTCGGCACGTTTACGCTTAATACGCCCCTGATGGCGTTGCTTGATTATTTTCTCTAGACGCCCTCTAATTTGCCGCATCTTTACCCGGATTAACCGTCTATCCGCTTCTAATTGCGTCTCTCCTGGCCCCCCCCTTAAGCCTACCCCCCCTCTTTGACGCTCTAAATGAGTCCAGCTTCGAATAAGCCGTGTCGACGAATGTTGTAATTGCGCCAACTCAACTTGTAATTTTCCTTCGTGGGTTTTCGCTCGCTGCGCAAAAATATCCAAGATCAGCCCTTGGCGGTCAACCACTCGCTTCTCTAACGCTTCTTCTAAGTTACGCTCTTGCCGTGGTGACAGCGTATGATTAAAAACAACCACATCGGCATTATGCTGCTGAATGACAGTCTTTAATTCTTCAAGCTTTCCTGTACCAATAAAATACTTGGGTTCGGGTCGATTACGACGACCGGTCAGCACCGCAAGTGGCTGAATACCTGCAGATAAAACCAGTTCTTGAAGCTCATTTAAGTCATTACTCTCTTTGAACAAGGCCATATGAACTAATACGGCTTGCTTACCGTTCTTCGGGCGATCAAACAAAAAAAAATCCTATTTAAATTAACACAAACTAATCTTCATGCTCGACAGTATCGGAATGAATTTTAACCTGCTTGGTGGGAACAATCGTGGAAACAGCATGCTTGTAAACCATTTGGCTTACATTGCTTTTAAGTAAGATAACATATTGGTCAAAAGAATCAATTTTACCCTGCAATTTAATCCCATTGACTAGGAATATTGACACCGGCGTATGTTCTTTTCGAAGTGTATTTAAAAAAATGTCTTGTAAGTTATGGGATTTAGACATTTCAACCTCCCTTAATTTATTATTATTATTATCACCTTACAACATACCCACTTAACCTTATCTTTGCAATGATTTTACCTAGAAAAATGTAACCCCATGATATACCTTACTTTTTTACAAAATACTGCCCACTTAATAATATTCCTTTAATACCCCATAGAGTTCATCCTTAATATTATTATCTGCATTAAACCAAAGGGCATCGTCCATTTTTCGCAGCCACGTAAACTGTCTTTTGGCTAACTGCCGGGTTGCCACAATACTTTTAAACACCATTTCTTCATAATTAAGCTGGCCGTCCAGATATTGCCAGACCTGTCGATAACCCACGGCGCGCATAGCCGAATGTTGCGCTGTCAAATCACCGCGTTGAAATAATGCTTCAACTTCTTCAATCAACCCACTTTCAAGCATCGCGTGAAACCGTAAAGCAATTTTTTCATGTAACCCAGGCCTATTTTCCGGTGCTAACACCAACTTCAGGACAGAAAATGGC
>DUCI01000096.1 GCA_012959905.1 Methylococcaceae bacterium
GCAGAATTATTTTCCAGGGCATGATCTACGGAACCATTTAATGCCTGATTTTCAAAAAAATTACCATTTTCAATTTCGATATCTACTTTAAGAAAATTCTGAGGTACAAATTGACCCGAACCAATATGCACGTGACCCACTTCGGAATTACCCATTTGTCCTGCAGGCAACCCTACTTTCTCACCTGAACACTCGAGTAAGGTAGAAGAATAAGTCTTCTTTAAGTAATCCCAACACGGCATATTGGCCTGTGCAATAGCGTTATCCGGACTTTGTTCTTCACGATGACCAAATCCATCTAAAATGATTAACGCAACAGGCTTTGGGGTACTTGACATAATAAAATTCCTCTTCAAAAAATGATCTTCGATAAAATACTCACCATTCCAACTAAGTGTGCGACAAGTCCATTGGAATAATTATCTCGCCATTTTACCTGAGCGGCGCAATTTTGAACACGCCATTTCCCCATCCCTTATTTAAAAACCACCCTTAACAAAAATGACTACAATCAAAGTTATAAGCCGCTAATTGTCATCACGCATGATCCAACCCCCTTTTTCATCTAATTCCTTTTGAAAAAAGGATAAAAAACACAATCGATCATTAATTACGGCTTTAATTAACAGATATAATCGCAGCCACTGTTTTTTATTGTTAAAATACCGGATTACCCCTGTTATTTAGCTTCACAACACCGTTGTGATTTTTTAAAAATATTTTATATTAGGTTTTTTTTATGGAACGCATTATTGAATTTATCGGCAACCACTGGATGTTGTTTATTGCCTTCGTTGTTGTGTCTTATCTTGTTATGCAAGAATTAATGGACAATGTTTTTAAACGATTCCAAGCCATGACACCGGTTGCAGCCGTCATGCATATGAATGAAACAGAAGTCACTATTGTGGATGTAAGTCAATCTGCCGACCATAAAAAAGAACATTTAGAAAATGCCATAAACATTCCTCTCGCCAAACTTGAGACCAACCTCGGTCAATTAGAACCGTTTAAAGAAAAACCCATACTGGTTTTTTGTCAGACTGGCGCGCAATCTCCTCAAGCCTGCAAAAAACTTTATAAGCTCGGATTTCATCAAGTGATCAACCTAGTCGGTGGACTTAAAGCATGGGACGAACAACACCTGCCCACCACCAAAAGCAAATCCTAGCCCCTAAAATTTACTCATCACGGTAGTCACAACATGGCTGAACAAGAAGAAAAACAGTTTTCAATACAAAAAATTTTCTGTAAAGATGTTTCCTTTGAAACGCCAAATTCACCTAAAATTTTTACCTCAAAATGGCAGCCTAAAGTCGATTTCAATTTAGGAACACACGTTGATCCTCTCGAAGATGATGTCTTTGAAGTTGCTATTACGGTTACCGTAACCGTGAAAGTTGAAAAACAAGTTGCCTACCTTGCTGAGGTTGTACAAGCCGGCATTTTTACACTCAAAGGTTTCTCAGAGACAGAACGCGGCCCCTTACTCGGCAGTTATGCCCCCGGCGCCCTTTTTCCTTATGCCCGAGAAGCCATTTCAGATCTGGTTTCAAAAGGCGGGTTTCCACAACTTCTTCTTGCCCCGGTTAATTTTGACGCTGCATATGCTCAACACGTTCAACAGCACTCTGCACCCAGTTCCGTTAACTAAACTTTGAATGGATAAACAACGAATTTGTATTTTAGGTGCCGGCTCATGGGGAACCGCCTTAGCTATTCAAGCCGCGCGTAATAATCACGACACTATTCTTTGGGGCCATAATGCTGACCACGTTAGCGCCTTACAACAAGAACGAACAAATTCTCGTTATTTACCGGGAATCCTATTACCCGACAACTTAACCGTTACTGACACGCTTAAAACAGCTGTACAATTTAGTGACATTGTCCTACTTGCTGTTCCAAGCCACGCCTTTGTCACGACACTCATAAAAATTAAAGCGCATCTTAACCCAAATACCACTATCGCTTGGGCAACCAAAGGACTGAGCCATGATAACGGCTCTTTTTTACACCATTCGGTGATCTCCCAACTGGGTGAAAAAACACCGATGGCAATCCTTTCAGGTCCTACTTTTGCCATGGAAGTTGCTAATGGATTGCCATCGGCAATTACCATTGCCTCAGAACAGCCCCACTGTGCCACCAAACTCGCTGGCATATTCCATAGCGCTCACTTTAGAACTTACACCAGTACGGATATTATTGGGACCCAAATCGGCGGCGCTACCAAAAACGTCTTGGCCATTGCTGCCGGAATAGCCGATGGTCTGGGTTATAACGCAAATACCCGTTCAGCACTGATCACCCGTGGGTTAGCTGAAATCATTAGACTGAATCATCGTTTAGGCGGCCAACAAGAAACGCTCATGGGACTAGCTGGGCTCGGTGACTTGATACTGACTTGCACAGACAATCAATCCAGAAATCGCCGCTTTGGTATTGGTCTCGGCCAGGGTAAAAAACCGCACGATTTAATCACCGAAATAGACCAAGAAATTGAAGGTATTGCAGCGACCGAACAAATTCACCGCCTGTCCAAACAGCTTAATGTTGACATGCCTATTACCGAGCAAATCTATCAGATTCTCTATCAAAACACTGAACCCAGTCATGCTGTAAAGACACTCTTAGCACGCGAGCAACGTGATGAAGAACCCCTTCCTCCAACGTAAAAAAAGTCTAGCCAATAATTTTTTATGCATAATAAAAAAACTGTTGCATATTATATAGTTACAGGTTATATATAAAGCAACTTATTGATGGATCAAAAGGAGTCATTGCATGCTACACATATTGGACCATTTACCCCTACAATGCGCCGAACTTGAACGCACAACTAACGGCGACACCATTATTCTAACAGCCAATGCAATTGATGCGATTAAAGACAAAAACTCAGACCACAGCCTGTTACAGAACCTCTTTAAACAATTTAATTTGTGTGTTTTATACCGAGATATTGAAGCAAAAGGCGTCGAAATAAGTGAAATAATCAATGGCATTACCGTCTTAGATGATGATGAATTCAACCTCTGCCAAGAAGACAATAACTGTATACGCTCTTGGAATTAAATCAAGCAAATGCCAATTGTCGCCACGCCTCATAAGTCACTATAGCCACTGAATTTGATAAATTAAGACTTCGACTATTAGCCTGCATCGGAATCTTCAAACACCCCACGGACTCTTGTCCTAGAATGTCTTGCGGTAAGCCGCGCGTTTCAGGCCCGAAAATAAAAAAATCACCTGCCTGATAACACACTTGATCGTAATTTTTTGTCGCTTTTGTTGTCAGTGCAAATAAACGCGCTGGTTTTGCACGTTGTAAAAAGTCTTGGTAACTTTCATACAACACTAAAGCGGTGTACTCATGATAATCTAGCCCAGCTCTACGCATTTTTTTTTCATCTAAACTAAAACCCAACGGCTTTATAAGATGTAACTGGCAACCATTGTTGGCGGCTAACCGAATAATATTTCCGGTATTAGGCGGAATCTCCGGCTCGTATAACACAATATGAAACATAATCTTTGATAAGCTAACTCGATCTTTCTGTTACTTACGTCAACTTACCGTGACATTGCTTAAACTTCTTGCCTGAACCACAAGGGCAAGGATCATTACGGCCAACTTTTCTTCCATCACGAACAAAAGGTTTTTCGGCATCCTCTTCAACACCCTGAGCCTGAGGCGGCGGCATAAGACCAGCCTCCAAAGCTGTTGGCTCAACACTTTCAGACAACGATGATTCGGCATCAGCATGCTCAAAATTCATCTCTTGCGGCTCTTGGCGCTGATCGTCAAAAGCCTGTAGATCTTCTTCAACATTCACTTGTACCTTAGACAAAAGCCCTACAACTTCATATTTAACAAAGTCCAACATACTAACAAACATTTCAAAAGATTCACGCTTATACTCTTGCTTAGGATCACGCTGTGCATAACCCCTTAAATGGATTCCTGCCCGTAAATGATCCATAGCACCCAAATGCTCTTTCCATGTACTGTCAAGAACCTGCAGGACAACAGACTTCTCAAAATTGCGCATCACATCAGAAGAAATATTGGATTCTTTTTGAACCCAATTCTCAACCAATTTTTCCTGTGTCAGCCGAATAACATCTTCTCTCTGTAACGAATGATCTTTCTCCAGCATCGCCTGCCACGGAATAGTCAACTCAAACTCTTGCTGCAAGTGTCCCTCTAATCCGGCAACATCCCATTGATCTTCCATGGTTTGCTCTGGAATATACTGCGTAACCACACTGCTGACAACATCATCACGAAAGGCGCCAACAATATCACTGATATCTTTAGCTTCCATTAAGTCATTACGCTGCCCATAAATAACTTTACGCTGGTCATTAGCAACATCATCGTAATCCAGAATCTGTTTCCGGATATCATAATTGCGCCCTTCGACCTTCTTCTGAGCATTCTCAATGGCTCGCGTTACCCAAGGATGCTCAATCGCTTCACCTTCAACCATACCTAACTTCTGCATCATACTGGCAACTTTCTCAGAAGCAAAAATACGCATCAGATCATCTTCAAGAGATAAATAAAAATGCGATGACCCGGGATCACCCTGACGTCCAGAACGTCCTCGTAATTGATTATCAATACGTCTTGATTCATGACGTTCCGAGCCAATGACATGCAAACCACCACTGGCCAACACTCTTTCATGATGTAAACGCCAATCTTCTTTAACTTTTTCTAGTGCCGATTCACTTGGATTTTCACCCAATGACTTTAATGCCACGTCAAGATTACCACCCAAAACGATATCAGTCCCTCGACCCGCCATATTAGTGGCAATAGTCACTGCTCCTGTTGTACCGGCTTGTTCAATAATATGTGCTTCACGCTCATGCTGCTTAGCATTTAAAATTTCATGCTTAACATTATTTTTTGTTAGCTCTCGAGAAATTAATTCAGAATTCTCAATGGATGTCGTTCCGACAAGAACTGGCTGCCCACGCTTTGAACACCCTTGGATATCCTCAATAATTGCATTATATTTCTCACCCACGGTCATATAAATATGATCACCGCGATCATCTCTAACCATCGGTCTATGGGTCGGGATTACGACCACTTCCAAGCCATAAATCTTTTGCAATTCAATCGCTTCAGTATCAGCCGTACCGGTCATGCCCGACAACTTATGGTATAGCCGGAAATAGTTCTGAAAAGTTATTGAAGCCAGTGTTTGATTGTCTTCTTGAACCCTAACTTGTTCTTTTGCCTCAATCGCTTGGTGTAAGCCATCACCCCAACGACGCCCAGACATAATACGACCGGTAAATTCATCTACGATCAACACTTCATTACTTTTCACGATGTAATCAACATCACGATGATAGAGCACATGGGCTCGTAAGGATGCCGACAAAAAATGCATCATTCTGATATTGGCCGCATCATACAAACTTCCGCCTTCGGAAATATAACCATTTTCAGCCATTATCTGCTCAACACGTGCATGGCCTGCTTCGGTCAGATGCACCGTTCGCATCTTTTCATCGACAGAATAATCACCCGTCTCGCCTTCTTTTTCTTGTTTGGTCAAACCAGGAATAATCTGATTAACCTTAACAAACATCTCGGTGCTTTCTTCGGTTGGACCGGATATAACCAGTGGTGTTCTAGCCTCATCAATTAAAATTGAATCGACTTCATCGATAACCGCATAATGCAACCCTCGTTGCACTTTGCTATCGAGGGTATACGCCATATTATCTCTTAGATAATCGAACCCAAACTCATTGTTAGTGCCATAAGTAATATCAGATCCATAAGCTTCACGCCGATCTACACTGGCTATTTCGCTGACAATAACACCTGTGGTCATACCTAAAAAAGTATAAATCCGGCCCATCCAGGCACTATCCCGCTTAGCCAGATAATCATTCACGGTCACAACATGAACACCTTTGCCCGGTAACGCATTAAGGTAAACTGACAATGTTGCCACAAGGGTTTTACCTTCCCCGGTCTTCATCTCTGAAATCTTGCCGTCATTTAAGACCATTCCGCCAATAAGCTGCTCATCAAAATGACGCATTCCTAGCACACGCACAGAAGCCTCACGCACCGCTGCAAAAGCCTCAGGAATTAAATCTTCAAGCACCGTGCCTGAAGCTAAGCGATCTCGAAACTCAGCCGTCTTGGCTTGTAACGCCTCATCACTCAAAGCCTCAAACTCTGCCTCTAATACATTAATGCTTTTAACTAACTTATTTTTTTTCTTAACAAGTCTGTCGTTCCGACTACCAAATAACTTCTTGACCAACATGGCTAACTTTCCAATGAATTTAAATTTGTAATAAAACCAAACGATTATATACCTTATCAACCCTCGTTAACAGACCCATCATGACCACACCCCCCAGTAAAGCACTCAAAACAGCCTAATAACTCAATACTTTACGTATCTTTTAACTATTTTCTTGGTTTTCCCGTATTGAAAGCACGTAATCGTTATAATAAAGCACACTCACCTCGGGCTATAGCCAAAAAAAACTCAACCACACCATAGAGACAACTTGCTAAATGCGTAGCAAACGAAAGAATCACTTTAAGTCAGCCTTATCCTTGGGCGGCAATGCAACCAGTCACTTTACAAAAATCATCGCTCAACAAAGAATACTGCGGGAAGTGATCTGCCAATATTTGCCTGATCATTTCAGTCCGTATATAACCAGTTGTATCAAGAAAGATAAAACTATTATTATTTATACGACATCAGCCACATGGGCTAGCCAATTACGTTTTCTAAACCAACCCATACTGGCCGCATTGCACGCCAATGGAAAAAACGATATCACTGAAACTAAAATTAGAGTGCTGCCTGAAGCGTTAACGCCTGAACCGCAAAAAAGATATGCAAAAAAACTGTCTGACGCCTCACTTAATATGATTCATAGTAATGCCGTTGCCCATACAACCGACAGCGAACTCAGCAAGGCTCTATTACAACTACACAAAACACTTAAAAACAAAATGTCTTAAGAAGTCAACGATTGCACAAATGCTTTTGGAAGTTCATTAACATCTTTAAAAGACACCATTTCCCAAGCATCTGGGTCTTTAAGCAATGCCCGCAAAAGTTGGTTATTTAAACTGTGTCCGGATTTATAACCGTTAAACTCACCCAACAGACTATGTCCTAATAAATAAAGATCACCGATTGCGTCTAACATTTTATGCTTTACAAATTCATCTGCATAACGCAAACCATCTTCATTCAAAACCTTTAGATCATCAACAACAATCGCATTATCCAAACTACCGCCTAACGCCAAATTATTTTTCTGAAGTAATTCAATATCCTTCATAAAGCCAAAGGTACGAGCACGGCTCACTTCTTTAATAAAACTGGTGGTAGAAAGGTCCATTACTGCGGTTTTAACATTCGATTTAAAAGCAGGGTGTTCAAAATCAATGGTAAAACCAACCCTAAAACCGTCATACGGATCAAAAGAAGCCCATTTATCACCATCAACTACTTTAATAGACTTATTAACTCTAATGTATTTACGCCACGCATCCTGCTCTTCTATGCCTGCAGATTGTAATAAAAAAACAAAAGGACCTGCGCTTCCATCCATTATCGGTATTTCAGCGGCGCTCACATCTACCAGAGCATTATCAATACCTAACCCTGAAAATGCCGACATCAAATGTTCCACGGTCGATACGCGTATGCCATTTTGTATCAATGTCGTTGACATTGTCGTATCACCCACATTTTCAGGCGTCGCATCGACAACCGCAGACTCACCGATATCGCTACGTCTAAAACGAATACCTGTGTCAGGCTCTGCGGGGTGCAGCGTTAGATAAACATTCTCTCCAGTATGTAAACCCACCCCCGTCGCTCGAATAATATTTTTAAGCGTCCTCTGTTTCAACATAGATTTTAAGCTACTGCTAAATAAAAGCGGTCATTCTACCACAAGAAAACCTTCTAGCAGAAACACGCCCGCGTTCTTTCAAAAAACACCTTAACTCAAAGCTCCTTTTTAACGCTCTTTATTGCAGGCCTCATAACCCCTTTTCGCTATCACCTTAATCGGCCTGCCGTCTTAAAAAAGCGGGGATATCCAAGTAATCCATGTTTTCTGCTTTCTTGGCCTGTGCACCGTAACGCGCCTCACTACCTTCACGTTGTCGCACTGCTGTAGGCTTCTCAAACACACCATAATCAACAGCCTTCTTAGCAATACTTTCTCGACTACTGATAGATGAGACCGTCTGACGATGTTGCGTTCCTCCCATACCCGTTGCAACGACTGTCACCTTTATTTCATCACCTAATTCTGTATCTATGGCGGTGCCAATCTTAATAATCGCATCCTCCGAAGCAAATTCATGAACGATCTCACCCACCTCATTGAATTCTGCAATACCCAATTCTGCTGTCGCCGTAATGTTAACTAAAATCCCTTTGGCTCCAAATAGGTTCACATCGTCTAATAAAGGACACGCTACTGCTTTCTCTGCAGCCTCTCTGGCTCGGTTATCGCCTTTTGCAATACCTGTACCCATAATGGCCACACCCATTTCAGACATAACGGTTTTTACATCAGCAAAATCAACATTAATCAGACCTGGATTAACAATAAGTTCTGTAATACCTTGAACGGCTTCTCTCAACACGTCATTTGCTGCATTAAAAGCATCAATCAATGAGACGTTATTCCCTAATACCGGCAATAATTTCTGATTAGGAATAACAATAAGTGAGTCAACATACTTTTCTAACTCCAAAATGCCCTCTTCTGCGGCTTTCATTTTTTTCGCCCCTTCAAACTTAAAAGGCTTAGTCACTACTGCCACTGTCAAAATGCCTTTCTCTTTTGCCGCTTCTGCAATCACGGGTATTGCACCGGTTCCGGTTCCGCCGCCCATTCCTGCTGTTAGAAAAATCATGTCCGCACCGTCAATTACTTCTTCAATACGCGAACGGTCTTCTTGCGCTGCTTGCTTGCCAACATCTGGGTTTGTTCCTGCGCCTAGACCTTGCGTTAATTCCGATCCTAATTGAATTAAGGTATCTACACTTAATCGCCTCAGTGCCTGAGCATCGGTATTTGCACCAATAAAATCAACACCACTAATACCGGTATTAATCATATGATCCACTGCGTTACCGCCACCACCACCAACACCAATTACTTTAATAATGGCTTCTCTTTCAAACATATCTTCTAATTCAAATTTCATCTAGGTCTCCTTTTTTTAATTTTTTAATATCCGCCACTAAACCAACTTTTCATTCTCTCAAATATCCCTTCATTCGTATTATTTTGTGTCTCTAGGTCATATCCTTGCTGATAATCTTTTCCATACAGTATCAAACCAACCCCGGTCGAATAAGCAGGGTCACTGACAATATCAGCTAATCCACGCACATCATGTGGGCTGCCTAATCTAACGGGCATATGAAATATTTCCTCCGCTAACTCAACCAAACCGAATGCTTTTGAACTACCCCCGGTGATCACAACCCCTGCTGAAATTAAATCTTCATACCCGCTACGTCTTAATTCTGCCTGAACCAAAAACAATAACTCCTCATAGCGCGGCGCAATAATTTCAGTTAGATTTTGTTTCATGATGGTTCGCGGCTCTCTATCACCAATACTTGGAACCGCGATCATTTCATCTGCATCAGCCAATTGTGAGAGTGCACACGCATGGTGAATCTTGATTTGTTCCGCATGTTTCGTTGGTGTCCTTAATGCGACAGCAATATCATTCGTCACCTGATCACCCGCAATAGGTATCACCGATGTGTGCTTAATTGCACCCTCGGTAAATACTGCAATATCCGTTGTCCCACCACCAATATCGATTAAACAAACACCTAAGTCTTTTTCATCCTCTGTCAAGACTGCCGTGCAAGATGCCAATTGCTCTAAAACAATATCGCTCACTTCGAGGTTACAGCGCCTAATACACTTAATAATATTCTGCGCCGCACTCACACTGCCGGTTACCATATGTACCTTTGCTTCTAACCGAATACCCGACATCCCAATGGGCTCTTTGATACCGTCCTGCAAATCAATAACAAATTCTTGCGGCAATATATGCAAAATTTTCTGATCTGCAGGAATGGCAACAGCACGCGCCGAATCAATCACTCGGTTAATATCAAACTGGCTCACTTCTTTATCTTTTATTGCAACAATTCCATGAGAGTTCAGGCTTCTAATATGACTCCCTGCTATCCCTGCAAACACTGAATTAATTTCACACCCGGCCATCAATTCGGCTTCTTCTATAGCACGCTGAATCGCCTGTACGGTAGATTCTAAATTAACGACCACACCCTTCTTTAACCCTCGCGATGGACTTGACCCTATTCCAATAATTTCTATTTCACCGCCTGGCTTTAATTCACTTACTATTGCAGCCACTTTCGATGTTCCAATATCCAAACCGACTATTAGATTACGATCTGTTTTTTTTGCCATCTGCTTTCTCTCAAATTATCTTCAATTGTTTACGACCATGCGGCCTAAAACCCCTAGACTTCTTTTACAACCGACTACTTCCATGCTACTGAAAAACCGTTGTGGTATCTCATATCTACCCGCCGCATCAAACCGTTTGCATTACTTTTCATACGATCATAGACCCCTATAAAACGATTTAAGCGTTCGATAGGTTTCTCACTTCCTAACTGGACCTTCAGTCCATTTTCAAAGACTGCACTAACCGCATATTGTGGTGAAACCACTAAAGTGGTTAACGCTAAATCTGTATTCTCAACATTTATTTGCACCCGGCCTAACAACTCAAATACTCTTTGGTATGCCTCCGTAGGACCGATTAAAACCGGTAAGTCGTTCATACCTGCCAGAGTCGTTGGCTTAAATAATTCACCGCGATCATTGAGTAATTGATCATGCCCCCAATAGGCGACCGCTGATTGCTCAACAACATGAATATCAACAATGTCAGGCCACACTCTTGACACTGTGGCGCTATCGACCCAAGGAAGGCCTTCTACTGCTTTACGAATAGCAACTATATCCACTGTCAAAAAACTTTCTTGCACCGCTACCCCAGTCACTTTTTTAACATCACTCTTGAGTAAATATTGAAAAGTCCCTGTAACCCTGACATACCGAATGGGGAAGGAATCCACTATGCCAGTCTTAATCTCTTCATAATGTGTGCCTACAACACCTAGAAGAAGCATCATGAAGATTATTATTTTAGGCACCTTATTCATTGTTCAACTGTCCACGTCGATGCTACTTTCCAAAATACGCATAACCAATTCATCAAACTCAATCCCTGCTGCTTTTGCAGCCATAGGCAATAGACTATGATCTGTCATTCCTGGCACGGTATTAATCTCAATTAACTGGTCTTGGTCATTATGATCAATAAACAAATCAACACGCCCCCACCCAGTCACTCCCACGACCTCAAAGGCTTTTTCTGCGAGCCTCAAAACCCTTTCTTCCTTAACTTTTGTCAGCCCACTCGGACAAAAATATTCAGTCGACTTTGAAAGATATTTGGCCTCATAATCATAAAAACTGTTCGGTGTCTTTACACGGATAACCGGCAATACTTGATCAGCTATTAATCCAACGGTATATTCCTCGCCGTCTACCCATGCCTCTGCATAAACAGAAGAATCAAATTCGCTCGCTAACCTATAGCCCGCACGTAATTCCGCTACGTTATTTACGCGGCTCATTCCTATACTGGACCCTTCCCTTACCGGCTTTATAATCATTGGGAAACTCAGCTGCTCAATACACGCATCAAAATCCTGCTCACTGGTCAGCGTATACCATTGAGGTGTCGTTAACCCTGCACCTTTTAGACACCATTTTGTTCTCAATTTGTCCATACAAATAGCTGATGCCAAAACACCACTACCACTGTAAGGAATATTCAGACTTTCTAATACCCCTTGAATAACGCCATCCTCCCCACCTCGACCATGAATGACATTAAGCACACGATCAAAAGAACCGGCTAAAAAAGGACTCACTAAATCATCTTTAACTTCAACAGCCGTTGCATTAACACCTCGAGCTAACAACGCTGTTAACACGGCGTGACCACTTTTTAATGAAACATTTCTTTCTGCTGAAGGTCCACCCATAAGCACTGCAACATGACCCCATTTTACCGTATCAATCTTACTGCTCACTGACACCCCCATGCGCATATCCCCTAGCGGGCTCACCGACAATTTCAACTTCACACGCTAACGCCACGCCCATTCTTTGTTCTACTTGTGTCTGTATGATTTCAATCAATGACTCAATATCTTCTGCCGTGGCGTTATTTTGATTAAGAATAAAGTTGGCGTGTTGCTCAGAAACATTAGCCCCTCCCACGGTATAACCTTTTAAACCACAAGCCTCTATTAATCTAGCGGCATAATCATTTTCAGGATTTTTAAAAACAGAGCCGCAAGATGGTTGGGCCAATGGCTGCGTAGCTGAGCGCTGACTTAACAATGCTTTTGTTTTTTCTGAACTTTCCTGTGTAGAGCCTTTTGCTAACCGTAACCGTACCGCTAGAAACCATTCGCCCACGGGTCCGATAACAGAGCGATACCCAATGTCATAATCCTCAACCCTACGCGTAAA